>NZ_JBEXNN010000001.1:426582-584687 GCF_040611115.1 Streptomyces sp. NPDC003038 | reverse complement strand
TCCGCCAGATCCAGTACCGCAGCGACATCATCGACGGATGCCTCACCGCAACCGGCCTTACCTTCACGACAACACGCCTACAAGCTCAGTAGAGGGTATTTCTAGAAGGCGACTCCGCAACTGGCCTCGATATCATCAGACTTGCCGCACGGCTGGTGGAGACCGATGGATGTGGGGGCACCGAATGGCCGGGTTCACAGCGCACATATGCGGAGGATGCGACCACCCCCGCGGCGTCCATGCCCTGTCCCTCGGGACGTGCCTCGGTGCGCCCGGCGGACTCGGAGTCTGCGGCTGCACGCGGTTCTGGTGGAAGGACGAGCCCGAGGCGCCGCCCCACGAGGCGTCGAGCGGGGGCTCGGAGCCGGAAGGCGGGCGCTCCTGGTGGGAGAAGGAGCCGTCCGGGGGCGGCTGCGGCGGCTGCGGAGAGTGACGCCTTGGCATCCGACGACTGGATCCTGCTGGCGATCGCCATCACGCCGCTCGTTCTGTTCGCCGTCGGCATCGCGTGCGTCCGGCCCGACCCGACCGCCTGTCGCGGCTGCGGCCACCTCCCGGCCGACCACCACGACGGAGGCTGGTGCTCCGGGGACATGTTCGATGCCGGCGAGCTGGCGCCCAACGGGCGTTCCTGTACCTGCTGGGCGTACGAAGGCCCGTCCACGAGCTGAGCGGCGCGCGCGGGAGGGCGCAGGTGTGATGGCGCGGCGTGTCCGTGAAGAGGGCCAGACATGGGCTTCACGGACACGCCGTCGCACTGGGGGGACGGGCGGGGCTGCCGAGGGACCGTATCGACAGCCCCGCCCACCCCCCTGGTCACCGCCGGGCGAAGGGCGCGACGGGGTTCTTGAGGGTGCCGATCAGCTGGAGTGCGGCGGAGGGGTCGGCGAGGTCGACCATCTGCTTGTTGTTCCGCAGCTGGAGGCGGTTGAGGCAGGACAGCTGGAACTCCTCCGCGAACAGGTCGTACCGCTCGAAGCGGTCCGCGAGGGCCGGGACGGAGTCCTGGTACGCGTGGGCGCAGTCCGCCACCGCCTGCCAGAAGGTCCGCTCCTCGCAGATGCCTTCCGAGACGAGGATCGAGCCCAGGAAGCGGAAGAAGCAGTCGAACACGTCCGTGAAGATGGACAGCAGCTTCATGTCCTCCGGGATGTCCGCCCGGACCCGCTCGACCGCGGGCGGCAGGACCGCGTCCGGGTCCATGACCACGATCTCCTCGGCGATGTCCTTGAAGATCGCCCGCTTCACCACGCCGCCCTCGATGACGAGGATCGTGTTCTCGCCGTGCGGCATGTACGCGAGGTCGTACTGGTAGAAGCAGTGGAGGAGGGGGACGAGGTAGGCACGGAGGTAGTGGCCGAACCACTCGGCGGGCGTCAGGCCCGATTCGGCGATCAGCGCGCCCACGAAGGACTTGCCGTCGGCGTCCACGTGCAGGAGCGACGCCATGGTGGCGAGGCGCTCTTCCCCGCTCACGAAGTTCACCGGGGACTCGCGCCACAGTGCGGCGAGCATCTTGCGGTACGGGGAGTACCGGTCGGTGGCCCGCTCGTACTGGCGGTGGTGGTAGCCGATCGCCGCGCGCTCGCGGATGATCGAGAAGTCCACCGACCGGAGGACGGGGTCCGACTGGATCAGCTGGTGGAGCCAGTCGTTGATGGCCGGGGTGGCCTCCATGTACGCGGCCGACAGGCCTCGCATGAAGCCCATGTTCAGCACCGAGATCGCCGTCTTGACGTAGTGCTTCGTCGGCGTGGTGGTGTTGAAGAAGGTCCGGATCGACTGCTGCGCCAGGTACGCGTCCTCGCCCTCTCCCAGCAGCACCAGGCGGCGGTTGGCGATCTCGGCGGCGAAGGTGACCGTGGTCTTGTTCCACCACTGCCAGGGGTGCACCGGCAGCAGGTGGTAGTCGGCCAGGTCGAGGCCGAGGGCGGCCATCTTGGCGGCGAAGCCGGCCACGGCCACCTCGCCCAGCTCGGCGCGGATGAACGAGTCGTGGTCCAGGCCCGCGCCCGCCGTGAAGGTGGAGACGTCCTTGCGGGCCGCCACCCACACCAGGTGGACCGGGCTCGCCGTCTCCGGGGCGTACGAGAGGTACTCGTGCACGCCGAAGCCGAGGCGGCCGTTGTTCGCCACGAAGCAGGGGTGGCCCTCGGTCATGCCCGTCTCGATGTCCTGGAAGGAGGACTTCGCGAGGACGGCGGAGGAGACCTGGGGCTTGGTGTACTTGTAGCCCGAGCCGGCCAGGGTGGAGGAGATCTCCTCCAGGTAGACCGGCAGGACCTCCGGGCTCAGGCCCAGGGCCTCGCGCAGCTCGATGTGGAAGTCCAGGGCGTCCAGCTCCAGCTGCTCGCCGCCCCGGTGGCGGGTGATGGAGGACTCCTCCACCGCCCAGTGGTCCAGGGCGTGCAGGGCGGCCGTGAAGCGGTACTCCACCGTGCCGTCGTCGCTGAGGACCGCGTAGCGGTCGTCGCCGAGCGGCTTCGGGGTGAGCAGGCGCTCGTGGGAGAACTCCGCGAGGGCCTTGCGGACCAGCGCGCGGTTGGCGCGGACCCACAGCTCGGGGGAGAGGTGGGAGACGGCGTCGGCGAGGCTCATATGGAGACCCCCTGCGCGGCCGTGGCGGCCTCGAACTGCGCGCGGGTGCAGAAGCTCAGCAGGGCTTCCTTCTCCGGCTTGCGGACCGGGCCCTCGGGCACGAAGCCGACCGCCGCGTTCAGGGCGTGCACCGCCGTGTTGCGGACGTCCGGCTCCACCACGACGCGCTCGGTCGCCGGGTCGGCGAACACGGCGGCCATGACGGTGGTGATGACCGCGCGGGTGAAGCCGTGCAGCGGCCGGTCGCTCGGCGCGACGAGGAAGTGCATGCCGACGTCGCCGGGCTGCGCCTCGTACAGGCCGACCAGTTCCAGCTCGGCCGGGTCGTAGGTCTCCATGAGGAAGGCCGGGCGGCCCTCGTGGAGGCCTATGAAGGCCTCGTGGTGCTCGGCCGCGGCGATCTTCATGTACTCGCGCTCCACGTCCGGAAGCGAGGCGTCCTGCATCATCCAGAACGCGGCCTTGGGGTGGGTGACCCAGCCGTGGAGCAGCTCCGCGTCGGCGAAGGGGTCCATGGGGCGGATGCTGAACGTCCCGAGGGCCGCGTCGGTGCGCGTGTACAGGATCTCGGTGGTGGTGGTGCTCATACGTGCGTGCCTTCCGGGGCTGCGAACTGCTGGAACGCGATGGACTTCTCGACCTTGTAGTACTCGCGGCCGAGGAGCTCACCAATGATGTACGCGTTGCGGTACGCGGCCATGCCCAGGTCGGGCGAGGTGAGGGAGTGGTTGTGGGTCGTGCCGTTCTGGAGGAACACACCGCGGCCGGTGGTGTCGACGCTGTAGTTGCGGGCGGCGTCCAGTCGGCCGTGGCCGTCGAAGTTCAGCCGGCCGCGCACGGGGCTGAGGAACTCGGGGAAGCGGTACTTGTACCCGGTGGCCAGGACCAGGCCCTCGGAGGTGAGGGAGAAGTCCCGTTCCTGCTCCTCTTGGCGCAGCCCCAGGGTGTAGGTGCCGGTGGTGGTGTCGTACGCCGTGCTGTTCAGCGAGGTGTTGGTCATCAGGGTGGTGGTGACCGGCCCCGGCATGGTGATCTTCTTCTGGTAGAGCAGGTCGAAGATGGCGTTGATGAGATCGCCGTCGATGCCCTTGAAGAGGTTCTTCTGCTGGGTCTCCAGCCGGTAGCGGGTGTCCTCGGGGAGGGCGTGGAAGTAGTCCACGTACTCCGGGGAGGTCATTTCCAGCGTCAGCTTGGTGTACTCCAGCGGGAAGAACCGCGGGGAGCGGGTGACCCAGTTGAGCTGGTAGCCGTACACGTCGATCTCGGCGAGGAGGTCGTAGTAGATCTCCGCGGCGCTCTGGCCGGAGCCGACCAGGGTGATCGACTTCTTCTGCTGGAGCTCGGCCTTGTTCTGCATGTACGACGAGTTGTGGAGGAAGTCGCCGCCCAGGTTCGCGCAGGACTCGGGGACGAAGGGCGGGGTTCCGGTGCCCAGGACCAGGCGGCGGGCCTGGAAGGTCTCGCCCCGGTCGGTGTGCACCTCGTACAGCCCGGCCCGCTCGTCGTAGGTGACCTCGGTGACGGAGGTGGACCAGCGGACGTTGTCGAGGCGGTCGGCCGCCCAGCGGCAGTAGTCGTTGTACTCGGCCCGCAGCGGGTAGAAGTTCTCCCGGATGTAGAAGGAGTACAGCCGGCCCTGGTCCTTCAGGTAGTTCAGGAAGGAGAAGGGCGAGGTCGGGTCGGCGAGCGTGACGAGGTCCGACATGAACGGCGTCTGCAGGTGCGCGCCGTCCAGGAACATCCCGGCGTGCCACTCGAAGTGCGGCTTCGACTCGATGAAGAGGCCGTCGAGCTCGTCGATCGGCGCGGTCAGGCAGGCGAGTCCCAGGTTGAAGGGACCGACGCCGACACCGATGAAGTCGAGGGGCTGACGGGGTTCACGAGGCGTGGACAAGGGATTCTCCCAGGAACTGCTCGGCGTGAGCGGCGAGAAGGTCGAGGACGGCCGCGATGTCGGACGTCGTGGTCTGCGGGTTGAGGAGGGTGAACTTCAGGTACTGGCGGCCGTCCACCTTGGTGCCGGCGACGACGGCCTCGCCCGAGGCGAACAGTGCCTTGCGGGCGTGCAGATTGGCCTCGTCGACGAGGTCGTCGCGCACGTCGGCGCCTTCGAGAGCGGGTACGTACCGGAAGACGAGGGTGGAGATCTGCGGTTTGACGACGACCTCGAAGCGAGGGTCGGCGTCGATGATGTCCCAGCCGGCGGCGGCCAGGTCGACGACCTCGTCGAAGAGCGAGCCGATGCCGTCGGCGCCCATGACGCGCAGGGTCATCCAGAGCTTGAGCGCGTCGAAGCGGCGCGTGGTCTGGATGGACTTGTCGACCTGATTCGGGATCCGCTCCTCCGCCATCCGGCGGGGGTTGAGGTAGTCCGCGTGGTACGTGGCGTGCTTGAGGGTGTCGCGGTCGCGGACCAGCATCGCGCTGGAGCTGACCGGCTGGAAGAAGGACTTGTGGTAGTCGACCGTGACCGAGTCGGCCAGTTCGATGCCGTTGAGCAGGTGCCGGCGGGTGGGGGAGACCAGCAGTCCGCAGCCGTACGCGGCGTCCACGTGCATCCACGCGGAGTGCGCGGCGGCCAGGCGGGCGATCTCGGGGAGCGGGTCGATGGACCCGAAGTCGGTGGTGCCGGCGGTGGCGACGACGGCCATCGGGAAGAGGCCCTCGCGCTCGCAGTTCTCCAGCTCCAGGGCGAGCACGGAGGTGTCCATCCGGCGGTTGCGGTCGACGGGGACGGAGATGACGGCCTCGTAGCCGAGCCCGAGCATGGCGGCCGACTTCTTCACGCTGAAGTGGCTGGCCTCGGAGGTGAAGATCCGGAGCTTGGGGAGGACTTCGGACTTCGGGAGGGCGCGCTCGCTGTTCTTCATCACGATCCGGCAGGCCTCGTCACGGGCGAGCAGCAGCGCGTGGAAGTTGGACTGGCTGCCGCCGGAGGTGAAGATGCCGTCGGCGCCGGGGCCGAGGCCGATGCGCTGGGCGGTCCAGTCGATGAGGCGGCGCTCGATGAGCGTGCCGCCGATGGACTGGTCCCAGGTGTCCAGGGAGGAGTTGACGGCCGAGAGGATCGCCTCGCCGAGCACCGCCGGGATGACGACGGGGCAGTTGAGGTGCCCGAGGTAGCGCGGGTGGTGGAAGTACACCGCGTCGCGCAGGTAGACCTCTTCCAGCTCGTCGAGGACGGCGGCCGGGTCTTCCAGCGGCGTGTCCAGGTCGATGCCAGCGATGACCGGGGCGAGTTCGTCGACGGATATACCGGTGTGCGGCCGCTGTGTGGTGGCGATTTTGGCGGCCACGCGTGCGACGCCCTCGGTGACGGAACGCCGGTAGAGGTCCGCGGTCGTCTCATTGAGCAGATGCGAACGCATCAACTTTCCTCCGGGCAGGGAAGAGCGGGGGGTGGGCAAGCTGGAATTAGGTTAGCCTAACCTAAGCTCTGATCCAAATGCGGACGGGCCCCGACCGGAAGGTCGGGACCCGTCTGCCAAGCGCCTTGCGGGCAGCTGGAGTTGAGCGCGGCGCTGCTACAGCTCGGAAGTGGGTTCCTCGCTGGCGGCCTTGCCCGCGTACGCCTCGGCGAGCAGCTCCTCCTCGGTCGCACCGAGCCGCCAGTAGCCGGTGAAGCGCACCGCGCGGCGATCGACGGAACGTTCCTGTACGAAGTGGCGGCGCACCGCCCGGATCGTGCCGGCCTCGCCCGCGAGCCAGACGTACGGGGCTTCGGCTGGGGCCGGAACGGCCGCGCGCAGCGCGGTCAGCACCTGCTCGGTGCGCTCCCGGCCCGCGGCCTCGCGCACGATCCAGGTGATGTCCGCGTCGGCGAGCGTCGACAGCGCGAGGCGGTCGTCGGCGTGCGGGACCTCGAACCAGGCCCGGACCCGGGTGCCGGCGGGCAGCCGGTCCAGGATCGCGACCGCGGCGGGCAGGGCGGTCTCGTCCGCGTACATCCAGATCGCGTCGGTGGCGGCCGGCGGCTGGAACCGGACCGACTTGTTCTCCGCGACGGCGGGCCCGATCGCCAGGATCCGGCGGCCGGTGACGGCCCGTCCGGCCCAGCGGGAGGCGGGAGACGCGTCTCCGTGCAGGACGAAGTCGATGTCGAGCTCGTCCACGCCCCCGGCCGTACGGCGCTGTTCGCGCACGGTGTAGGAGCGCATCACCGGACGCTCCTCGTCCGGCATCCCCCGCCAGGCCCCGAACCAGGTGTCCTCGTCGGTGGAGGAGAGCACGGTGTGCTCTTGGTGCGCGGGCGGCAGGAAGAGCGAGAGGCTCTGGTCGTAGCCGCCCGAGCGGAAGTCCGCGAGGGACTCACCGCCGAACGTGACGCGCAGGAACGAGTGCCCGAGGCGGCGCGTGCGGAGCACTTCGAGTTCGAAGAACCGGAAGTGGGCCACGGCCGGGGCGTCGGGTGCGGTGACGGTCATGCGGAGAGTCCCCCCTGGGATTCGGTAGGCGCGAGCGGGCGCCGAAGGTCAGCTGACCTTCTTGGCGTTCTGGATGGACTTCGCCAGGTCTTCCAGGATCTGGGCGCACTTGTCGTACGAGTAGATCGGCTCGGTCACGCGCGGGGTGATCTGGCCGGCCTTGACGGCGGGCAGCTCGGCCCAGGTCGGCTTGGCCTTCAGCTCCTCCGGCTGCAGGGTGCCGGTGCGGTTGTCGAGCAGGACCACATCGGCCTTGTACTTGCCGGCGTTCTCCCAGCTGAGGCTCTCGAAGAAGCCGCCCTCGTCCAGCTTCTCCGGGGTGACGAACTCGACGCCGAGCGACTCGAAGTACTTCAGGTCGGC
Organism: Streptomyces sp. NPDC003038; assembly: GCF_040611115.1. NCBI lineage: Bacteria > Bacillati > Actinomycetota > Actinomycetes > Kitasatosporales > Streptomycetaceae > Streptomyces > Streptomyces sp. NPDC003038. The sequence goes on along the minus strand of NZ_JBEXNN010000001.1, from coordinate 577,302 downwards.
CGAGGTCTTCGCGGTCGAGACGTAGAACAGCTCGGCGGAGCCCGAGCCGACGAGCACCTTGACGCCCGGGTTCGCCTTGGTGGCCTCGCGCAGCTTCGCGGAGGCGGCCTCGAAGCGGGCCTTGGCGTCGACGGTGGTCTTGGCGTTCATGTCGGCGCCCAGGGACTTGGCGAGGTCCGCGGTGCGCGCCAGCGCCTTGTCGAGGGTGGCGTCGCCGCCCACGGAGATGGCGGCGGCCGGGGCCAGCTTCAGGATCTTGTCCTTGGAGGCCTCCGGGACGTACCAGTACGTGCCGTCCCAGGTGTTGGTGACGAGCAGGTCGGGCTGGAGGGCCGCGTACTTCTCGACGTTGAACTCGTCGTAGACGTTGCCGAGGATCTCGACCTTGGAGATGTCCATCGAGCCGGCCTGGACGTCGGGCTTGCCGTCGGCGGTCTTGGTCGGGCCGAAAACGCCCTTGACCGGGATGCCGTAGTCGTACAGGGCGGCCGCGGTACCCGTGAAGGCGACGATGTTCTTCGGCGTGGACTTGGCGGTGACGTCCTTCCCGAGGTCGTCCTTGAACGACCAGGGACCCGAGGCCGAGGCGCCCTTGTCCTTGCCGCCGTCGCCCTTCGCCGAGTCGGCGCCGCCGCATGCGGTGAGCGCCGCGACGAGGCCGAGGGCGCCGCCGGCGGCGATCAGGCCGCGGCGGGAGAGGGGGGTGGTTCGGGACTTGGGCATGGCGATGTCCGCTTTCGTGCGTGGGTGCAGGGCGGCCACGAGGCCGTTCGGAGGGAAGGTTAGCCTAACCTTGGCCGAAAACGATAAGGGGGCCCTAAGTTTTTCCGAGGTCCCTCGTGGTCCCCGCCCCCGCCGCGGGCGGGCGCGGACTCTCCCCCGGTGTACCGCGCGGACCGGGGGAGGCAGCGTTCTGCTGCGGGTGCGTCAGGCGGAGAAGCCCAGCTCGCGGGCGATGAGCATGCGCTGCACCTCGCTGGTGCCCTCGCCGATCTCCAGGATCTTGGAGTCCCTCCACATGCGCGCCACCGGATACTCGTTCATGAACCCGTAGCCACCGTGGATCTGGGTGGCCTCGCGGGCGTTGTCGACGGCGACCGTCGAGGAGTAGAGCTTCGCGATGGCCGCCTCCTTCTTGAACGGCTCCCCGTTGACGAGACGGGAGGCAGCGTCGCGCCAGCCGATGCGGGCCATGTGGGCGCGCATCTCCATGTCCGCCAGCTTGAACTGGATCGCCTGGTTGTCACCGATCGGGCGGCCGAAGGCCTTGCGCTCCTTGGCGTACTTCACCGACTCGTCGACACAACCCTGCGCCAGGCCGGTCGCCAGCGCGGAGATCGCGATGCGCCCCTCGTCCAGGATGCGCAGGAACTGCGCGTAGCCGCGGCCCTCTTCGCCGACCAGGTTCGCGAGGGGGACCCGTACGTCCTGGAAGGACAGCTCACGCGTGTCCGATGCATTCCAGCCAACCTTGGAGTAGGGGGCGGCGACCGTGAAACCGGGAGTGCCGGACGGGACGATGATCGAGGAGATCTCGGGGCGCCCGTCGGCTTTGCGGCCCGTCACGGCGGTCACCGTGACCAGAGCCGTGATGTCCGTACCGGAGTTGGTGATGAAGCACTTCGAGCCGTTGATCACCCACTCGTCGCCGTCCCGCACGGCGGTGGTGCGGGTGCCCCCCGCGTCACTGCCGCCGTCCGGTTCCGTCAGGCCGAAGGCGCCGAGGATCTCGCCGGAGCACATCTTCGGCAGCCACCGCTGCTTCTGCTCCTCGGTGCCGAACAGGTAGAGGGGCATGGCGCCGAGGGAGACCCCCGCCTCCAGGGTGATGGCGACCGAGGAGTCGACGCGGGCCAGCTCCTCCAGGGCGATGCCGAGGGCGAGGTAGTCGCCGCCCATGCCGCCGTACTCCTCCGGGAAGGGCAGGCCGAACAGGCCCATGCGGCCCATCTCGCGGACGATCTCGTACGGGAACTCGTGCCGCTCGTACAGGTCACCGATCTTCGGTGCAATGACGTCGTGCGCGAACTCCTCGACGGTGCGGCGGAGTTCCTCGTGCTCGGCGCTGAGCCGGTGGTCGAGGGACATGTCTTCGTTACTCCTTGTGGGACTGTGCCCTGTTGAAGAGCGCGCGGACGGTACGGGAGGGGCTGGGCCGGCCCAGCTGATCGGCCATCCACACGCTCGTGGCGGTGAGGGCGGCCAGATCGACGCCGGTCTCGATTCCGAGGCCGTCGAGCATCCACACCAGGTCCTCGGTGGCGAGGTTGCCGGTGGCGCTCTTCGCGTACGGGCATCCGCCGAGGCCGCCCGCGGAGGCGTCGACCGTGGTCACGCCGTGCTGGAGCGCGGCGAGGGTGTTGGAGAGCGCCTGGCCGTAGGTGTCGTGGAAGTGCACGCCGATACGGTCGGTCGTGACGCCCGCTTCGTTCAGCGCGGCGAGGAGGGCCCCGACATGGCCCGGGGTGGCGACGCCGATGGTGTCGCCGAGGCTCAGCTCGTCACAGCCGAGGTCCAGCAGGGCCTTCGCGACGGAGACCACCTGGTGGACGGGGACGGCGCCCTCCCAGGGATCGCCGAAGCACATGGAGAGATAGCCGCGGACGTGCACCCCGTGCTGCTTGGCCCGGGCCACGACGGGCTCGAACATGGCGAGGGACTCGGCGACGGTGCGGTTGAGGTTGCGGGCGGCGAAGGTCTCGGTGGCCGAGCCGAAGACGGCGATGCGGGTGGCCCCGAGGGCGAGGGCGCGGTCGAGGCCGCGCTCGTTGGGGACGAGGACGGGCAGGCTGACCCCGGGCAGGTCCCGTACCTGGGGAAACAGCTGCTCGGCGTCCGCCAGTTGGGGAACCCACTTGGGGTGTACGAAGCTCGTGGCCTCGATCGTGCTCAGCCCGGCGGCGGCGAGACGGCGGATGAACTCGGCCTTGATCTCGGTCGGGACGGCCGACTTCTCGTTCTGGAGCCCGTCGCGGGCGCCGACCTCGTGGATCCGGACGCGCGCGGGGAGCTCGGCGGCCGGGACGTTCATGGGCAGCCCGTTCATGCGTCCTCCTTCTCCTCGGCAGGGGTGACCACGGCCAGGACCTGGTCCATGGCGACGGTGGTACCGGGCGAGACGTCCAGCTCGGTGACGGTCCCGGCGTGGGGGGCGGAGATGACGTGCTCCATCTTCATGGCCTCCACGACGAGCAGGCTCTGGCCGACCGTCACCTCGTCCCCGACGGCCACCTTGACGACGGTGACGGTGCCGGGCATGGGGGCGGCCAGCGTGTCGGCCCCGGCGTGGGACGCGCCCTTGGCCGCGACGGGGTCGTGGTGCTGGACGTGCCAGCTGTCGGCGTCGCGGCCGAGCCAGGTCCCCTCCGGGGAGGTGGCGTAGGAGAAGCGGTGGGTCACGCCGTCGAGTTCGACGGTGACGCTGTCGGCGGTGCGGGCCACGATCCGGCCGCGGGCCGGTGCGCCGGGGCTCTGCCGCAGACCCCGCGCCTCAAACGCACGCGGACTCCGTCCGGGGATACCCCCGGGCGGGGCCGGATCGGTGCCGGCCTCGCCGATCAGCAGCTCGTGGTCGGTGCCCTGGGCGCGAGACCGGACCGCCACGGGATCCTGGCCGGGGAGCCGGAAGTGGTGGACCGTCCAGGCGGGTGTGCCGCCCAGGCGCCAGCCGTTGGCGGCATCGAACGGGTCGACCCACCCTTCCAGCCCCGCCACGGGGTACCCGCGGACGGAGTCCGGGTGCGTTTGAGGCGCGGGTCCGGGCAGAGCCCCCACGCGGCGGAGCCGCATATCGGCACTGCCGGAAGGGGCGGGGTGGGGGACATTCAGCATGGCCGCCGCCGCGTACACCTCGTCCGGCACCCCCTCGGGCAGCAAGGACGCCAGGTCCCGCTCGACCAGGCCCGTGTCCAGGTCCCCGGACACCACGTCCGGGTGGGCCAGCAGCCGCCGCAGGAAACCGGCGTTGGTCTGCACGCCGAGGATCACCGTGTCCGCCAGCGCACCCCGCAGCACCCGCAGGGCAGTGGCCCGGTCCCGTCCGTACGCGATGACCTTCGACAGCATCGGGTCGTACGTCGAGCCCACCGGCACGCCCGCCAGCAGCCCCGAATCCGTGCGGACCGCCCCGCCCGACGGCTCCGACAGCGCGAGCACGGTTCCGCCGGACGGCAGGAACCCGCGCGCCGGGTCCTCCGCGCAGACGCGGGCCTCGATCGCATGGCCGGTGAGCCGGACGCCGGACTGGTCGAAGCCGAGCGGCTCTCCGGCCGCCACCCGGAGCTGCTGCTCCACCAGGTCCAGGTCCGTGATGAGCTCCGTCACCGGGTGCTCCACCTGGAGCCGGGTGTTCATCTCCATGAAGTAGTAGGAGGACGGATCGCCGCCCGGGACGATGAACTCCACCGTGCCCGCGCCGACGTACCCGCACGAGCGGGCGGCCTCCACCGCAGCCGCTCCCATCGACGCCCGCAGCTCCGGCGTCAGCAGGACGCTCGGCGCCTCCTCGATCACCTTCTGGTGGCGTCGCTGCAGCGAGCACTCCCGCTCGCCGAGGTGGACCACGTTCCCGTGCGCGTCCGCCAGCACCTGGATCTCGATGTGCCGCGGCCGGTCCACCCACCGCTCCACGAGCAGGGTGTCGTCACCGAAGGAGGAGCGGGCCTCGCGGCGGGCCGCCGCGATCTCCTCGGCCAGCACGGCCGCGTCCCGCACCAGCCGCATGCCCTTGCCGCCGCCGCCCGCCGAGGGCTTGAGCAGCACCGGCATGCCGATCTTCTCGGCCGCCGCGACGAGTTCGCCGTCCGTCAGGCCGCTGCCGGAGGAACCGGGCACCACGGGCACGCCCGCGGCCTTCACCGTCTCCTTCGCCCGGATCTTGTCGCCCATGAGGGAGATCGCGGAGGCGGGCGGCCCGATGAAGGCCAGGCCGGCCTCCGCGCACGCCGCCGCGAAGGCCGCGTTCTCCGCGAGGAACCCGTACCCCGGGTGGACGGCCTCGGCCCCGGTGCGGCGCGCCGCGTCCAGGAGCCGTTCCACCGACAGGTAGCTCTCGGCGGCCGCCGCCGGGCCGATCCGGACGGCCGTGTCGGCCTCCCGTACGTGGCGGGCGTCCGCGTCGGCGTCGCTGAAGACGGCCACGGGGCGGATGCCGAGCTGCCGCAGCGTGCGGATGACCCGTACCGCGATCTCGCCGCGGTTGGCGACCAGAACAGTGCTGAACATCGAAGAGGTCCTCACGTCACATACGGAAGATGCCGAAGCCCGAGTCGCCCAGCGGGGCGTTCGCGCACGCGGTCAGGGCCAGTCCCAGCACCTGCCGGGTCTCCATCGGGTCGATGACCCCGTCGTCCCACAGTCGCGCGGTGGCGTAGTAGGCGTTGCCCTGTTCCTCGTACTGGGCGCGGACCGGGGCCTTGAAGGCCTCCTCGTCCTCGGCGGGCCACTCCTGGCCCGCACCCTCGATCTGGTCCCGCTTGACCGTGGCCAGGACGGAGGCCGCCTGCTCCCCGCCCATGACGGAGATCTTGGCGTTGGGCCACATCCACAGGAACCGCGGCGAGTACGCCCGACCGCACATCGAGTAGTTGCCCGCGCCGTACGAGCCGCCGACCACCACCGTCAGCTTGGGGACCCGGGTGCAGGCCACCGCCGTCACCATCTTGGCGCCGTGCTTGGCGATGCCGCCGGCCTCGTAGTCGCGGCCGACCATGAAGCCCGAGATGTTCTGGAGGAACAGCAGCGGGATGCCGCGCTGGTCGCACAGCTCGATGAAGTGGGCGCCCTTCTGGGCGGATTCGGAGAAGAGGATGCCGTTGTTGGCGACGATCCCGACCGGGTGCCCGTGGATCCGGGCGAAGCCGGTCACCAGCGTCTGCCCGTACTCCGCCTTGAACTCCTGGAAGCGGGAGCCGTCCACGACCCGCGCGATGATCTCGCGGGCGTCGTACGGGGTGCGGGAGTCGACGGGGACCGCGCCGTACAGCCCGTACGGGTCCACCTTGGGCTCTTCGGCGGCCTCGACCGACCAGGGCAGGGCCCCGCGTGCGGGCAGGGTCGCCACGATGTTCCGTACGATCCGCAGCGCGTGCGCGTCGTCCTCCGCGAGGTGGTCGGTCACACCGGAGACCCGGGAGTGGACCTCGCCGCCGCCGAGCTCCTCGGCCGTGACGACCTCGCCGGTGGCCGCCTTCACCAGCGGTGGACCGCCCAGGAAGATCGTGCCCTGGCCGCGGACGATGACGGCCTCGTCGCTCATGGCCGGTACGTACGCCCCGCCCGCCGTGCAGGAGCCGAGGACGGCGGCGATCTGCGGGATGCCCGCCCCCGACATGCGCGCCTGGTTGTAGAAGATGCGGCCGAAGTGCTCGCGGTCGGGGAAGACCTCGTCCTGCATGGGCAGGAAGGCGCCGCCCGAGTCGACCAGGTAGAGGCAGGGGAGACGATTCTCCAGGGCCACTTCCTGGGCGCGCAGGTGCTTCTTGACGGTCATCGGGTAGTAGGTGCCGCCCTTGACGGTGGCGTCGTTCGCGACGATGACGCATTCGCGGCCGCTGACCCGGCCGATACCCGCGATGACCCCGGCCGCCGGGGCCGCGCCCCCGTACATGCCCTCGGCGGCCAGCGGGGCCAGCTCCAGGAAGGGGGATCCGGGGTCCAGGAGGGTGTCCACGCGGTCGCGGGGGAGCAGCTTCCCGCGGGCGGTGTGGCGGGCGCGGGCCTTCTCGCCGCCGCCGAGCCGGGCCGCGGCGAGCCGGGCGCGCAGGTCCTCGGTCAGCTCATGGTGGGCGGCCTCGTTGGTCCGCCAGGCCTCGGACGCCGGGTCCGCGGCGCTCGTCAGCACTGGTGCCTGCTGCATCGGTCGAGCTCCCTTGCTCGGTCCACTTGCTCGGTGCACGCTGTTAATGGTCGTTAACGCGTGTGGGGCCTAGGTTAACGACCGCTAACGGCCCTGTCTAGAATGGACTCCCATGAGCACCAGAGCGGCCGCCCCCACCCGTCGCGAGCAGATCCTCAATGAGGCCGCTCGTCTCTTCGCCGCGCGCGGATTCCACGGCGTCGGGGTCGATGAGATAGGGGCCGCGGTGGGCATCAGCGGCCCCGGCCTGTACCGGCATTTCGCGGGCAAGGACGCCATGCTCGCCGAGCTGCTGGTCGGAATCAGCGAACGGCTGCTGACCGGCGGCCGCCACCGGGTGGCGGAAGCGGTGGGCGACCCGGCCCTGGTCCTGTCCTCCCTCATCGACGGCCACATCGACTTCGCGCTCGACGACCGGGCGCTGATCACGCTGCACGACCGCGAGCTCGACCGCCTGCGGGACGCCGACCGCAAGCTCGTACGGCAGCTCCAGCGCCAGTACGTCGAGCTGTGGGTGGACGTCGTACGGGAACTGCACCCCGAGGTGGGCGAGGCGGAGGTACGGGTGTCCGTGCACGCGGTTTTCGGACTGCTGAACTCCACCCCCCACCTGGCGGCGCTGGGCCGGGAGGCGACGGAGTCGCTGCTGCGCAGGCTCGCGCACGGGGCGTTCGGGGCGCTGTCGGGGTGAGGTGGCCGCGGGGCAGGGGTGTCCGCGAGCCGGGACGGAGCGGACGGCTCCGGCCGGGCGGCGGCAGAATGGCCCGTATGCCGAAGCCGATAGAGACGCCCGTACCCACCCGCGCCGAACTCATCGACCACCTGGTCCGCACGCGGATCGCGGGGCAGGTCGCCACACCGCGCGAGAACAACCTCGCCCACTACCGGAAACTCGCCAACGGCGACCGGCACTACTGGCTCGGCCTGGAACTGGGCGGCCGCTGGGCGGACGAGCAGGACGTGCTCGCCGTGATGGCGGAGCGGTGCGGGGTCGTGGACGACCCGGAGTTCCGGTACGGGCAGGACACCATCGACCCCGAGCTGACCGTGGCCGGCCTGGACCGGATGGCCGCGCGGCTGCGGAAGGCCGCGCTGGACCGGCAGAGCGTGCTGCTGGCCACCGGGCATCCGGGCGGCCTGCTGGACGTCCACCGGGCCACGGCGCAGGCGCTGCGTGCCGCGGGCTGCGAGATCGTGGTGATCCCGCAGGGCCTGACGGCCGACGAGGGCTCGGTGTGGCAGTTCGCGGACGTCGCGGTCCTGGAACGGGGCGCGACCCTGTGGCACACCCACTCGCCGGAGCCGATGGCCGCGATCCTGGACGGGCTCACGGCGGCGAACCGCCCCCGGCCGGACCTGGTCGTCGCCGACCACGGCTGGGCGGGCTGCGCGGCCCAGCGGGGCCTGGACGCGGTGGGCTACGCGGACTGCAACGACCCGGCGCTCTTCCTCGGCGAGGCCGAAGGCACCCTCCAGGTGGCGGTCCCGCTCGACGACCACGTCCGCGACCCGCGGTACTACGACCCGCTGGTGGCGTACCTGCTGGACGCGGCGGGCTTGCTGGACGCCGCCTGACGTGCGGCGCCGCTGCGGGGCCCGGGGCAGTTAGCCGCGCGGGACGCGGACGACGCCCTCCTGGATGACCGTCACGGCCAGGCGGCCGTCCTGGGTCCATATGCGGGCCTGGCCCAGGCCCCGGCCGGCCGCCGCCGAGGGCGACTCCTGGTCGTACAGCAGCCACTCGTCCGCGCGGAACGGCCGGTGGAACCACATCGCGTGGTCCAGTGAGGCGCCCACCACGTCGCCCACCGCCCACCCGCCCCGTCCGTGCGCGAGCAGCACCGAGTCCAGCAGGGTCATGTCGGAGACGTACGTGGCCAGGCAGGTGTGCAGCAGGGGATCGGCGCTGTCCAGCTTGCCCGCCGTACGGAACCACACCTGCGAGCGCGGCTCCACCGGCTCGCCGATGCTGCCCCAGGGCGGCGTGGTGGCGTACCGCAGGTCCACCGCGCCGCGCGCCTCGACCAGCCGCTCCACCGTGTCCGGGTCGCGGAAGACCTCCCGGTACGCGGGCAGGGACTCGGCCGCGGTGGGCAGTGTCTCCGGGTCCGGGGCGGCGGGCATGGCGGCCTGGTGGTCCAGGCCCTCCTCGTACGTCTGGAAGGACGCGGAGAGGTGGAAGACCGGCTGGCCGTGCTGGACGGCGACGACCCGGCGCGTGGTGAAGGAGCGCCCGTCGCGGATCCGGTCGACGGAGTACACGATGGGCGCGCCCGGGTCCCCGGCGCGCAGGAAGTACGAGTGCAGCGAGTGCGCGGCGCGGTCCTCGGGCACGGTCCGGCCGGCCGCGACGAGCGCCTGGGCGGCGACCTGGCCGCCGAAGACGCGCGGTACCAGCGCCGAGCGGCTGGTACCGCGGAAGATGTTCTCCTCGATCTGCTCCAGGTCGAGCAGATCGAGGAGCGTCGTCAGTGCCTCGTTCATGGGGGAAGGCTAAGTGCCCTCGCTCCATCCCTTACCGGCCTTACAGGCCCATGGACTTGGCGATGATGGACTTCATGACCTCGCTGGTGCCGCCGTAGATGCGGTTCACGCGGTTGTCGGCGTACAGGCGGGCGATCGGGTACTCGTTCATGTAGCCGTAACCGCCGTGCAGCTGGAGGCACTTGTCGATGACACGGTGGGCGACCTCGGTGCAGAACAGCTTCGCGGAGGCGGCCTCGGCGGCCGTCAGCTCCCCGGCGTCCAGGGCCTCCAGCGCACGGTCGGCCACGGCCTCGGCGGCGTCCACCTCGGCCTGGCAGGCGGCCAGCTCGAACTTGGTGTTCTGGAAGTGGGCGACCGGCTTGCCGAAGACGGTGCGGTCCGTCACGTACTCCTGGGCGAACCGGATGGCGGCCTTGGCCTGCGCGTACGCGCCGAAGGCGATGCCCCAGCGCTCCGAGGGCAGGTTCGCGCCGAGGTAGTAGAAGCCCTTGTTCTCCTCGCCGAGCAGGTCCTCGACCGGGACCTTCACGTCGACGAACGCCAGCTCGGCGGTGTCCGAGGTGCGCAGGCCGAGCTTGTCCAGCTTGCGGCCGATGGAGTAGCCCTCGGACTTGGTGTCCACGGCGAACAGGGAGATGCCGAAGCGGCGGTCGTCCTCGCGCGGGGCGGAGGTACGGGCGCAGACGATCACGCGGTCGGCGTGCACGCCGCCGGTGATGAAGGTCTTGGAACCGTTGAGGACGTAGTGGGTGCCGTCCTCGGAGAGCTTCGCGGTGGTCTTCATGCCGGCGACGTCGGAGCCGGTGCCCGGCTCGGTCATGGCCAGGGCCCACATCTCCTCACCGGAGACGAACTTCGGCAGGTAGCGCTTCTTCTGCTCGTCGACGGCGAGCATCTTGATGTAGGGCAGGGCGAGCAGCACGTGCACGCCGGAGCCGCCGAAGTTCACGCCGGCGCGCGAGGTCTCCTCGTAGAGCACGGCCTCGAACTTGTGCGTGTCCAGGCCCGCGCCGCCGAACTCCTCGGGCACGTTGATGCCGAAGACGCCCAGCTCGCCGAGCTTGTAGTAGAAGTCACGGGGCGCCTGGCCGGCCTGGAACCACTCGTCGTAGACGGGGACGACCTCCGCCTCGATGAAGGCGCGAATGGTCTCGCGGAACGCCTCGTGGTCCTCGTTGAAAACGGTACGGCGCACGGCCGGACTCCCCTCTGCGGCTAAACCGCCTCCGCTCTCGCGGAGGTGGCTGCGCGCCGTCGTGGTGGCTCAGTTGATGGCTGAGCTCTAAGCGCTTGCTCAGATTAAGTTACTGGCGGGTTGTCCTTCGTGTCCAGGGAACGTAGCGCGAACCACAGTTCCATGCGCGTGTCGGGATCGTCGAGGTTGGCGTCCAGGAGGGCGGCGGCGCGGGCGATGCGCTGGCGGACCGTGTTGCGGTGGACGCCGAGGGTGGCGGCGGTGCGGTCCCAGCTGCCGTGGTGGGCCAGCCAGGCGCGCAGGGTGGCGCGGTGGGTGCCGTTCAGCGGGGCCAGCAGCGATTCGGCGTGCGCGCGGGCCCGCGCCGGGTCGAGCAGAGTGCCCAGGCCGCCGTCGGTGTGCCGGGCCAGCGGGGTCCGGGCCGCCTCGGCGCGCTCCAGTGCCCGGGCCGCCTGCGCGTCGGCCGTGCGCAGCTCCGCGGGGGCGGCCGGGGCGCTCACCCCGAGGCGCCATCCGGGCTGCGGGGCCGGTTCCCGGTCGGTGAGCAGCCGTACGCCGCGCCCGCCCGGGTCCAGCAGTACGGTCCCCAGCGCGGCCGCCAGGGCCTGCGGGTCGCCGGAGCCGCGGGCGTGGACCACGTGCCAGGGCCCCGGGGTCAGGGCGTCGGCGGGGGAGCCGCCGAGGAGGAGCCGGGTGAGGGAGGCGGCCTCGTCGCCCGCCGGACGGGGGGCGGTGAGCAGGGACAGCAGGACCGCCGCGATGGCGGTGACGGCGTGGTCGCCCGGGGTGCGGTCCGGGACGGCGGTGCCCAGGACGCGGCCCTCCCCCACCGAGTGCGCGGCCAGGAGCCAGCCCGAGGCGGAGTCGGTGGCCGTGGCGGGACCACCGGGCGGGCTGACCCGGGTGACGAGGGCGGTCAGGGCTTCGGCGGTCTCCGGCGGCAGGTGCCGTCCCGCCGTCTCCCGCCCGGCCGGGAACAGTACGACGTGGCCCCCGAGAGCCGCCGCGAGCCGGGACAATACGGCCGCGACGGGATCCGGCCGGGCCGCCGCGGCGGCCAGGGACTGCTGGGCCTCGGTGACCCGGCGCAGCTCGCGGGTGCGGGCCTCCGCCATCAGCCGCCAGACCGTACGGGCCACCGCCGTGAAGGGAGTGCCCGGCGGGACTTCGAGCAGCGGCAGGCCGGAGCGCTCGCACGCCTCGGCGAGGCCCGGCGGCACCGTCTCGTGCACGGGGGCGACCCCGAAGCCGAGCGCCGCCACGCCCGCCCGGACGAGCCGGGCCACGTAGCGGTCAGGGTCCGTCCCGAGCTCCGCCCCGGCGGTCAGCAGCAGCTCACCGCCGAGCAGGTAGGGCGAGGGGTCCGCCATCTCGGAGGCGTGCACCCCGTGCACATCGGCCTCGGCCGGCCCCGCGAGGTGCCGAAGGCCCAGCTCCCCGTCGGGGAGCAGCACACCGAGGGGAACCGGCGGGGTGGGTGGGGCCTCCATGGATACTCCGTACACATCGGGGATGCTGGATGGATAGAACGTACACTTCGCGCCCCGAGGGTGTCCGCTTACGCTCGAATCACCGCATCGCACCCGTAGGACCTCCGGAAGGGCACCCCCCATGAGCACGCAGCCGCGCGGACCCGTCGACTCCTCCCGCATCCCGCGGTACGCGGGCCCCGCCACCTTCGCCCGGCTGCCGCGCCTCGACGAGGTCGGCTCCGCGGACGTCGCCGTCGTCGGCGTGCCGTTCGACTCCGGTGTCTCGTACCGCCCCGGCGCCCGTTTCGGCGGCAACGCCATCCGCGAGGCCTCGCGCCTGCTGCGCCCGTACAACCCGGCCCAGGACGCCTCTCCCTTCGCCCTCGCGCAGGTCGCGGACGCCGGTGACATCGCCGTGAACCCCTTCAACATCAACGAGGCCGTCGAGACGGTCGAGGCGGCCGCCGACGAGCTGCTCGGCGCCGGCTCCCGCCTGATGACCCTCGGCGGCGACCACACCATCGCCCTGCCGCTGCTGCGCTCGGTGGCGAAGAAGCACGGCCCGGTCGCCCTGCTGCACTTCGACGCACACCTGGACACCTGGGACACCTACTTCGGCGCCGAGTACACGCACGGCACCCCCTTCCGGCGGGCGGTGGAGGAGGGCATCCTCGACACCGAGGCGCTGTCGCACGTCGGTACGCGCGGCCCGCTGTACGGCAAGCAGGACCTGGACGACGACGCCAAGATGGGCTTCGGCATCGTCACCTCGGCGGACGTCTACCGCCGCGGCGCCGACGAGGTCGCCGACCAGCTGCGCCAGCGCATCGGCGACCGCCCGCTCTACATCTCCATCGACATCGACGTCCTGGACCCGGCGCACGCCCCCGGCACCGGCACCCCGGAGGCGGGCGGCATGACCTCCCGCGAGCTGCTGGAGATCATCCGCGGGCTGTCGTCCTGCAACCTCGTCTCCGCCGACGTGGTCGAGGTCGCCCCGGCGTACGATCACGCGGAGATCACCTCGGTCGCGGCGTCCCACACCGCGTACGAGCTGACCACGATCATGAGCCGTCAGATCGCGGCCTCGAAGGCTGCCAAGTGACGGTACCGGCGTACCCGAAGGGCGAGTAAGCGCACGTGACGCACGACCACGACCTGGTTCTCCGTCCCACCGAGGCCCAGACGGCCGCCGCCCTGGCACCGCCGCCGGGGCGCACGGGCGGGGACCTGGTCGTGGAAACGCTGCGCTCCCTCGGCGCGACCACCGCCTTCGGGCTGCCGGGGCAGCACGCGCTCGGCGTCTTCGACGCGGTGGGGCGCTCGGACCTCCGTCTCATCACCCTGCGGACGGAGAACAACGCGGGCTTCGCGGCGGACGCGTACGGCCGGATCACCGGCGAGGCGGTCCCCCTCCTCCTCTCCACGGGCCCGGGCGCCCTGATGGCCCTGCCGGCGCTGGCGGAGGCCGCGGCGGCGTCCGCGCCGGTCCTCGCCATCTCCTCCCAGGTGCCGGTGGCGGGCCTGGGCGGCGGCCGGCGCGGACACCTGCACGAGCTGCGGGACCAGGCCGCCTCCTTCCGGGACGTGGTGAAGTCGGTCCACGTGGCCCGCGCCCCCTCGCAGATCCCCTCGGTGATCGCGGAGGCGTGGGAGTCCGCCCTCACCGCTCCCCACGGGCCGGTCTGGGTGGAGATCCCCGAGGACGTGATCCGGGCCGAGACGGTCATCCCGCAAGTCACGGGCATGGACGCGACCCCGCACGAACTGGCCCCGCGGCCCGAGCTCACCGCCCTGGCCGCGCACTGGCTGGAGAACGCCTCCCGCCCGGTGATCATCGCGGGCGGCGGAGTGGTCCGCTCCGACGCGGCGGGCAAGCTGAAGCAGCTCGCGGAGCGCCTGAACGCACCCGTGGTCACCACCTTCGGCGGCAAGGGCGCGTTCCCGTGGAACCACCCGCTCTCGCTCCAGTCCTGGCTGGAGGACCGCCACATGACGGACTTCCTGGAGGACGCGGACGTCCTGCTCGTCGTGGGCTCCGGCCTGGGCGAACTCTCCTCGAACTACCACACGTTCTTCCCCACCGGCCGCGTCGTGCAGATCGAGGCGGACCTCGGAAAGCTGGAGTCCAACCACGCGGCCCTCGGCATCCACGCGGACGCCCGCCTGGCGCTCCAGGCCCTGCTGGAGACGGTGGCCGAGCGCGAGGACCCGTACGCCCCCGAGCGCGTCCGCATGGTCCTGGCGGACATCGCGGCCCGCCTCGCCGGCCAGGACGTGGGCCTGGAGCGGCAGCTCCTCACCTCCATCCGGCAGGCCCTGCCGCCCCGGTCCCCCTCCTTCTGGGACATGACGATCCTCGGCTACTGGGCCTGGTCGGGCTTCGACCCGAAGCACCCCAACACCATGCACTCGGCGCAGGGCGCGGGCGGCCTCGGCTACGCCTTCCCGGCGGCCCTCGGCGCCTGCGTCGCGGAACCGGGCACCCCGGTCCTGGCGGTCTCCGGCGACGGCGGCGCGATGTACTCGATCGCGGAACTGGCCACGGCCCGCCAGCACGACCTCGACGTCACCTGGCTGATCGTGGACGACGGCGGCTACGGCATCCTGCGCGAGTACATGACCGACTCCTTCGACGGCCGCACGACCGCAACGGAACTGACCCGACCCGACTTCGTGGCCCTGGCGGAATCCTTCGCCGTCCCGGCGACCCTGACCTCCCCGGACACCCTCCGCGCGGACCTCGCGAAGGCGCTCGCCACTCCCGGCCCCTCGGTCCTGGTCATTCCGGCACAACTCCGCATGTTCGCCCCCACGCACGTTTAGGGCTCGGCCGGAGGCTCGCTAGGGTGGCCTTGATCGGGTGGGCGGAGTGCGAGGGGGAACGGTGTCGTTCGAGGAAGAGTGGGGCCGGCACAAGCAGGCGGACACGACCGAGGCCCCGTCGCCGCAGATGAGACTGAACCAGCTCCCCGCCGATCAGGGCGGCTCGACGGCGCCCGGGTTCGGGATGCTGGCCACGGCCCCTCCCGAGAAGAAGAAGGCGGCCAACACCATCGAGAACGTCCTCCAGCCCGGCACGACGAAGGCCGCGGACGCGGCCGACGAACCGACCAAGAACGCCGTCAAGGCCTTCAGCGGCTGGGAGACGGCGGCCGGTCTGACGAAGGCGCACACACACTGGGACGACCAGGTCAAGCGCCTGATGGGCCGGCTCAACTCGGAGAAGACGGCGCTGCGCGGGGCGTCGAACCTGTTCACCGGAAACGACCAGCTGACGGGCCAGAGCTTCCAGCCGGTGCAGTCCAAGATCAAGGGACTGTAAGGGGAGACGTACGTGCCGAACTACACCGAGATCATGCAGACGGACCTGTCCGCGCTCACCACGGCCGCCGACGGCTGGAAGGCCATGGCGACACAGTTCAAGACCATGGAGGACGTCTACAAGGACGAGGTCCAGAGCGTCTCCGCGGGCAACGGCTGGCTGGGCTCCAGCGCCACCACCGCTGCCGCCAACTCCTCCATGACACGCCAGGAGTTCGCCGCTGCACAGAAGGAGGCCCTGGCCATGGAGTCCCTGCTCCGTGACGCGCACGCCCGGTTCACGGACCTCAAGGGGCGGGTCACGTCCGCCGTCTCGGACGCCGTGACCGCCGGCATGAAGGTCTCGGACGCCGGCATAGCGAGCTACGACTTCTCCAAGGCCGACGCGGCCACTGCGAACGCGGTGCGCCACGACCCCGACCTCCCGGAGGTCGAGCGCTCCTGGACGCAGCGGATCGCGGACACGGTCAAGGCGGTCACGGAGTTCGACGCGGACGTCAAGGTCGCCCTGCTGAACGCGTCGGGGGCGGACGGCACGGCGATGTTCGGCTTCAACTCCAAGCCCGTCAACGACGTCGAGGCCGTGGAGGCGCTGGCGCTCACCCAGAAGATCCGTGACGGCAAGGCCTCTCCGGAAGAGCTGCGGCACTACAACGACCTCCTGAAGCAGAACTCCGGGGACAAGCACTTCAGCGAGGCGTACCTGAACTCGCTGGGGGCGAAGGACACCCTGCTGCTCGCGGACCAGATGAACCTGGCGTCCAACGACCGCGGTGCGTCGGCCGCCGACAAGAAGCTCTACGAGTCGATCAACTCCGGCCTCGCAGGCACCATCGCCTCGGGCACCAAGGACCCGGACAGCTACGCCTACAAGCCCTTCGTCAACGGACTCAAGGAGCTGGGCGACGACAACCTCGCCAAGGGCGCGCGGCCGATGCACGGGTACACGGCCCTCGTGACCCTCATGGGGAACGGCGACGGCTACGGCAAGCAGTTCCTCAACGACATCGGCAACGGCATCATCGAGACCGAGAAGTCGAAGGCGTACGTTTTCAACCACGCCTTCGACGCGGCCCGCCCGAACCTGGTCCCCGACCCGCTGGACAGCCTGCTCGGCATCATGGCCAAGGACCCGGCCTCGGCCGAGTACTTCCTCGACCCCGCCGCGCCCGGCAACAACAACGACCACCTGGACTACATGCTCACCGACCGCGAGTGGCCGACCGAGTGGCTCTCGGGCGGCTACGGCAGCATGGACCTCGAAAACCCGAACAAGGCGGAAGGCCTGGGCGCGGCCATCCAGGCGGCGGCCACGGGTCACGCGGACGGCGAGAAGCTGGGCCCGCCGGGGCCGCACACCGAGGGCCAGGCGCGCGTGATGCACGAGGCGATCCAGCTGCTCGACGCCGGCATGAAGGGCGACGAGTTCAAGGAGGACCTGGAGGGCCTGCGCCAGCCGATGGCGAAGGCGCTGGTGGACTACGTGGCCGACACCCACGAGATCCTCGGCGGTCAGAACGGGGACCTGGGCATGGTCAGCGGCAAGGATTCGATCCACGGTTCGGGCGACAATGCCCAGATCGCAGTCGGCCAGGGCAGCCTGGTCCGCGTGATGCGCGGCATCGCGGACGACGGCCCGGCGTACGCCCTGATGGTCGAGGCGGAGCGGGCGTACGGGGCAGCGCAGCTCCAGGCTGCCGCCCCGTTCAAGAGCGACATGCACGGGGTGAGCGCGGACTGGGACAACATCGCCCATGACATCGGCGCGGCCAACGGCGCACTCAACGGCATCGGCGCCGACGTCTACAAGGACAAGGAAGACGACGCGGTCAAGTGGGCGGAAGGCACGTCCGAACACACGGCTGCCGCCGCGAACGGGCTCATCGGCGAGATCCCGGTCGTGGGCACGCTCGGTGGCTCCCTGATCGACTCGCTCAAGTACGAGTGGGTCGAGGGCATGAAGGACGACGCAGAGGAGCAGAGCAAGAAGGATTCCAGCAACAACTACGGAGCGGGCGTGGAGGCGACCAACGACATGTTGGATGCGTGGGGACGTGATCGGGACATCGGAGGTGATGCCGCGTTCGAGCACGCCAAGAACGAGGCGGGCGAGGGCTACACCTCGGGACGGGAAGCTGCTCGTGCACATCTCAGGCCGTGACGTGATCAAGACTCTCGGACGCTCTACGGCTGCACTCGTCTGTGTGCTGACCCTGGCGTCGTGCACCTCGGGCGACTCCGAGGCGAAGGTCGACCACCTCTGTGAGGTCGTCGGGTCCTCGCAGGAGGGGGAGCTCCTGCGAGAGATCTTGCGCACGGATACGTTCGTGACCGAGGTTCAAAACCGGACGGGGCGCCTGACGGAGAAGCTGGAGAACCAGCTGTCCAAGGCGGGCGCGGCGGAGATGACGCTTCCGGTCTACTCCTGCGCCTACATCCTGGGGACCCAGCAAAGCGGCAAACGATCGACGTTCGGGTTCGGATGGATTCCGAGAGCCTCGAAGGACGAGGAGTCCTCCAGGTCCAAGGGTGTTCCGTATGAGGCGAACGATGCCTTCGGCGAGACTAGCGACACCTACACGAGGCTGTACGTCCAGTGCGATATGCCGGGCGAGCGCGGTGAGGCGTCGAAGTCGGCGTGGCTCTACGCGAACGGTTCATACGTGCCCAACATCGGCCGGACGGACATCGACCAGACGGCCCGGGACCGCCAGACCGCATTCACCTACCTGATGACGCGCCGCGTCACCGAAGCCCTCGGCTGCGAGAACAAGCCGCTGGGGAAGCCACCCGTGGTGAAGCCGCTCCCTACCCCCTGACCGGCACCTCGGCCCAGACGGCCTTGCCGATCCCGTGCCGCCGGGGGCAGCACCCCAGCGCTCGGCCAGGGCCGCCACGATCGCGAGCCCCCGGCCCCGCTCGTCCCACTCCGCCACGACCTGTGGCGTGAGCTTGACGGCGGGGCCGGCGTCGGCGACCTCCACCCGCAGCATCCCGTCGTAACGGGCGATCCGGATCCCGATGTCCCGCCCCTGCGGGGCCCGCGCGTGCCGGACGGCGTTGGTGACCAGCTCGGAGAGCAGCAGCTCGGCGGTCGCGCCGGGGTCCTCGTCGACACCCCACTCGGCGACCCGCTCACGCAACAGCGCGCGGGCCCGTCCCGGGGCCTGGGCGCTGCGGGGGAGCAGCAAGAAGATCTCATCGGCAGAGGGCATGGTCATGGGGCCTCACCTATCTAGATACCTGATGCAAGTGAATCGCGACCCTGAGTCACCGTCAAGAGGTATCTAGATATGTTCGATGGCGGCGCGCGTTGGTCGGCATGTGGCGTTCGTGGCCCCGCTGAGACCCCTAGGCTGGCCGGTGATGATCGGGGGAGGACCGGATGCCGAAGGACGTTGCGCGACGGAAGCCCAAGTACCAGCGCATGGCTGACGAGCTGAAGGACGCCATCGCATCGGGCGAGTACGGGCCTGGCGACCGGCTGCCGGGCGAGAGCGACCTCATGCGCACCTACGAGGTCGCGCGGATGACCGCCCGGCAGGCACTGGGGGTGCTCCAGTCCGAAGGGCTGGCCGAGGCTCGCAAGGGTGCCGGGGTCTTCGTGCGGGAGTTCCGGGTCGGTATCCGGCGGCGCGGGATCCAGAGGCTGTCTGTCGAGGTGTGGGGCAGTGGTGGGTCCATCTGGGGCGCGGACGGGAGAGGGCACGACCCCGAGGTCGAGTTCCTCAGCGTCGCGGAGGAGGCCGCGCCCGGCCACGTCTCCTCGCTGCTAGGGCTCGCGGCCGGCGCGGTCGCCACCGTGCGCCGCCGGAGGTTCCTGCTCGACGGGGAGGCCGTCATGGCGGCCACCTCGTACCTCGACGCCGCGCTCGTGGCCGGCACGCCCATCGCGGAGCCCGACAGCGGGCCCGGCGGGATCTACGCGCGGCTCTCCGAGCTGGGCGTCGGGCCCGTCCGGTTCCGGGAAGAGGTCCGCTCGCGGATGCCGAGTCCCGACGAGGTCGCGCGGCTCGGGTTGGCCGCCGGGACTCCCGTCGTGCTGATCGTCCGTACCGCCTTCGCGGCCGAGGGCAGGGTGGTCGAGGTCAACGAGATGGTCCTCGACGCCTCGGCGTACGTCCTGGAATACGAGTTCGACGCCCCTTAGGAGGCACCGCATGTCCCGTATCCACGTGGAAGTCGACGACGAGGCCCTCGCGGCCGCGGCCGAGGTGCTCGGGACTGAGTCCGCCGAGGACACCATCAAGCCGCCCTGCGGGCCGTGACCCGGACGGGTCAGGCCGCCGCGCGCGGGACGGCGTAAGGCTGTTCGATTGTGGCGGCGGGATGAAATCCGCCGGTCGGCGCGTTGGGGGAGGCGGCAGCACAGGACGACGGGGAGGCACCACGTGGCGACGGCGGAGACGGCGGCTGGGGAGAAACAGGGCTGGGCCAGGAGGCTGGCAGCCTATGCCTGGCGGTACAAGCTCAATGTGCTGCTCGCGCTGGGATCCTCACTGGCCGGCATGGCCGTCATGGCGCTCGTACCGCTGGTCACCAAGGTGATCATCGATGACGTCATCGGGGACAAGTCCAAGGACATGGCGCCCTGGGCCGGCGCGCTCATAGGCGCGGCCCTCCTCGTCTACGTGCTCACCTACATCCGCAGGTACTACGGCGGGCGTCTCGCCCTCGACGTGCAGCACGACCTGCGCACCGACATGTTCGACGCCATCGCCCGCCTCGACGGGCGCCGGCAGGACGAGTTGTCCACCGGGCAGGTCGTCGGGCGCGCCACCAGCGACCTCCAGCTCATCCAGGGCCTGCTCTTCATGCTCCCGATGACGATCGGGAACTTCCTCCTCTTCGGGATATCCCTCGGGATCATGCTGTGGCTGTCGCCGCTGCTGACCGTCGTCGCGCTGCTCATGGCCCCCGCCCTCTGGTTCGTCGCCAAGCGCAGCCGCAAGAAGCTCTTCCCCGCCACCTGGTACGCGCAGGCCCAGGCCGCCCGCGTCGCCGGCGTCGTCGACGGCGCCGTGACCGGCGTCCGCGTCGTCAAGGGGTTCGGCCAGGAGGAGCAGGAGACCGGCAAGCTCCGCGAGGCGGGACGCGGGCTGTTCGCCGCGCGGATGCGGGCCATCCGCCTCAACTCGCGCTACACCCCCGCCCTCCAGGCCGTTCCGGCCCTCGGGCAGGTCGCCATGCTGGCCCTCGGCGGCTGGATGGCCACCCGCGGCCAGGTGACCCTCGGTACCTTCGTCGCCTTCTCCACCTACCTCGCCCAGCTCGTCGGCCCCGTGCGCATGCTCGCCATGGTGCTGACCGTCGGGCAGCAGGCCCGCGCCGGCGTGGAGCGCGTGTTCGAGCTCATCGACACCGAGCCCGTCATCCGGGAGGGCGCCCACGAGCTGCCCGCCGACGCGCCCGCCACCGTCGAGTTCGACGACGTCGTCTTCGGCTACGACCCCGAACGGCCCGTGCTCGACGGGTTCTCGCTCTCCGTCGCGGAGGGCGAGACCGTGGCCGTCGTCGGAGCCTCCGGCAGCGGCAAGTCCACCGTCTCGCTGCTCCTGCCCCGCTTCTACGACGTCGACCGCGGCGCCGTCCGCGTCGGCGGCCACGACGTCCGCGAGCTGACGTACGAGTCGCTGCGCGCGGCCATCGGCACCGTCCCCGAGGACTCCTTCCTCTTCTCCGACACCATCCGCTCCAACATCGCCTACGGGCACCCCGGCGCCACCGACGAGCAGATCGAGGCCGCGGCCCGCGCCGCCCAGGCCGACGGGTTCATCGCCGCCCTGCCCGCCGGGTACGACACCAAGGTCGGCGAACAGGGGCTCACCCTCTCCGGCGGCCAGCGCCAGCGCATCGCCCTCGCCCGGGCGATCCTCACCGACCCCCGGCTGCTGCTCCTCGACGACGCGACCTCCGCCGTGGACGCCCGCGTCGAGCACGAGATCCACGAGGCGCTGCGGAGCGTCATGGCGGGCCGGACCACCCTGCTGATCGCCCACCGCCGCTCCACGCTCGGGCTGGCCGACCGGATCGCCGTACTCGACCACGGGCGGCTCTCCGACATCGGGACGCACGAGGAGCTGGAGCGCCGTTCTCCCCTGTACCGCAGGCTGCTGACCGATCCCGACGCCCTCGGAGCCGGCTCGCCGCGGACCGCCGAGGCGCCGGCGATGACCGAATTCGAGCGCGACATGGAGCGTGACATCGAGGGGAACCTCGAGCGCGACATCGAGCTCGAAGCCGAGATCGACTCCGAGCCGGTCAACGCCAAGCGGAGGGTGTCGGGCGGGGTCACCCCCGAGCTGTGGCGGCGGCAGGAGAAGTCCGACAGCGCGTCCGCGCCGGGCTCGGGCTCCGCCTCCGCGCCGGGCTCCGGCTCCGCCTCCGCGTCCGGCTCGTCCTCCGCCCCTGCCGCCGGGAGCGGCGCGCCCGTGGCCGGGCCGCCCTCCATGGCCGGCGCCGTCGCCGGCATGCCCGCCACCCCCGACCTGCTCGCGCAGGTGGCCGCGCTGCCGCCCGCCGTCGACCGGCCGGACGTCGACGAGACGCGCGCCGCGTCCGCCGAGGAGAGCTACGGTCTGCGCCGCCTGCTCCGCGGGTTCTGGGCCCCGCTCGCCGTCAGCCTCGGCCTCGTCGCCCTCGACGCCGGCTCGGGACTGCTGCTGCCCGTCCTGATCCGGCACGGCATCGACCAGGGCGTCGAACAGGCCGCGCTCGGCGCCGTCTGGGTGGCCGCCGCCCTCGCCCTCGCCGTCGTCGTGGCGCAATGGGCCGCGCAGTTCGCCGAGATCCGGATGACGGGCCGGACCGGCGAGCGCGTGCTGTACTCGCTCCGCGTCAAGATCTTCGCCCAGCTCCAGCGCCTCGGCCTCGACTACTACGAGCGCGAACTGACCGGCAAGATCATGACCCGGATGACCACCGACGTGGACTCCCTGTCCAGCTTCCTGCAGACCGGGCTCGTCACCGCCGTCGTCTCCGTCTTCACCTTCCTCGGGATCCTGATCGCCCTGCTCGTCCTCGACATCGAGCTGGCGCTGATCGTCTTCGCCACCCTCCCCGTCCTGGTCGTCGGCACGATCGTGTTCCGCCGCAAGTCGGTCGCCGTCTACGAGCTGGCCCGCGACCGGGTCGGCCTGGTCAACGCCGACCTCCAGGAGTCGGTGTCCGGGCTGCGGATCGTCCAGGCCTTCCGCCGCGAGCGTTCGGGCGCCGCCCGGTTCGCGGAGCGCAGCAACGCGTACCGCGAGGCCCGCGTCCGTGGCCAGTGGCTGATATCCATCTACTTCCCCTTCGTTCAGCTGCTGTCCTCGGGCGCCGCGGCCGCCGTGCTGATCGTCGGCGCGGGCCGGGTCGAGGCGGGCACGCTCACCACCGGCGCACTGGTGGCGTACCTGCTCTACATCGACCTGTTCTTCGCCCCGGTCCAGCAGCTCTCCCAGGTCTTCGACGGCTACCAGCAGGCCACCGTCTCCCTCGGCCGCATCCAGGGGCTGCTGCGCGAGCCCACCAGCACCCCCCGGCCCACCGCACCCCGCGAGGTGCCGGCGCTGCGCGGCGAGATCGCCTTCGAGGACGTCCGCTTCCAGTACGGGACCGCCGAGGAGCGGGGTGAGAAGGGCGAAGCGCTGGCCGGAATCAGCCTGCGAATACCCGCCGGGCAGACCGTCGCCTTCGTCGGCGAGACCGGAGCCGGCAAGTCCACCCTCGTCAAGATGGTGGCCCGGTTCTACGATCCGACCTCCGGCCGGATCACCGCCGACGGCGCCGATCTGCGGGAGCTCGACCTGACGGCGTACCGCCACCGGCTGGGCGTCGTCCCCCAGGAGCCCTACCTCTTCCCGGGGACGGTCCGCGACGCCATCGCCTACGGGCGCCCCGAGGCGAGCGACGCCGAGGTGGAGGCCGCCGCCCGCGCGGTCGGCGCCCACGAGATGATCGCCACCCTCGACGGGGGCTACCTGCACACCGTCGCCGAGCGCGGCCGCAACCTCTCCGCGGGACAGCGCCAGTTGATCGCGCTGGCCCGCGCCGAGCTCGTCGACCCGGACGTGCTGCTGCTGGACGAGGCCACGGCCGCCCTCGACCTGGCCACCGAGGCCCAGGTCAACCAGGCCACCGACCGGCTCGCGGGCAAGCGGACCACCCTGGTCGTGGCCCACCGGCTGACCACGGCGGCCCGCGCGGACCGGGTCGTGGTCATGGACCGGGGCCGGGTCGTGGAGGACGGCACCCACGCCGAACTCCTGGGGCGCGGCGGCCGGTACGCCGAGCTGTGGCGCACCTTCGTCGGAGAGGACGAGCGAGCCGCCGCGTGAGTCCTGCCGGGCGGCCCTCCGGGTGCGACGGCGGCGCGTCCGGCGCGGGCCGCCCCGCCCCAGGAAGAGCGTCCCGCGCCGTCGCCGGTCCTGGCCGCGCGAGGGCTCAGAGCTCGCCGAAGAGCAGGTTGCCGGGGGCGTCCTCGTCGGTGCCCGTGTAGTACTCGCGGACGGCGACGAGGAGTTCGTCGACGGACAGGGTGCCGTCCGTGTTCTTGTCGATCCGTGTGAACAGCGCCTCGGCGTCGGAGCGGTTCAGCTCCGGGTTGAAGACCTCCTGGAACCGGTGGAACTCCTCCGGGCTGATGCGCCCGTCGCCGTCCGTGTCGACGACCGTGAGGATCGCCTTCACCATCGGCCGGAACGACCGGTCGTACGCGGGCCCGCCGTGCGCGTACAGCCGCGTCATGCCCAGCTTGTACTCCTCGGGCGTGACCTTGCCGTCCCGGTCGATGTCCAGCTCGGTGAACAGGTCCTGCCAGAAGTCGGCGACCCCGGCCATCACCACGTCCGCCTTGGGCGAGGTGGCCGGCTCCGCGAGGGCCGACAGCAGCCGCGACCCGAGCGAGATGATGTCGTCGGCGTCGATCACGCCGCTCCCGTCGGCGTCCAGGTGCGTGAAGGCGCGCTCCAGCTTGCGGTCGAGCAGGTCGTTCGTCATTTCAGTGCCTTTCACGGCTACGGCAGGCGGTGTTCCGATCGCCTAACGTAACGTCCCGTTGATCGCGAACTCCCGTTCTGCGGCTGGGGCGTTGCGGATGCACTCGTACGAGGGAGGGGTGACCGGAGGTGAGCGGTACCACCGCAACCTTCGGGCGTGCCCGGGCGTCGTACGTGCGTACGCGCGTTGTACGTACGACTGATCGGGGGACAGGGTGTTGCAGCAGGGGTGGAGGGGGCGTGGCCGACGGGCCGCGAGCCTGGGGGTGTTCGCGGCGGTGCTGTGGCTCTGCGCCGGCGGACTGTTCGCGGCGCCGCCCGCGCAAGCCGCGCACGCCGCGGCCGGGGGCTGTGCGGGCCGGCTGGCCAAGACGGTGACCTTCGGAACGGGTGAGATCCGGGTGTTCAAGAGCCGCACGCAGGCCTGCGCCATGGCCGTGGCCCGCGTGCCGGGTGAGCGGCGGCGGATGGAGGTGAGCATCCAGCCGCGCGGCGGTCTCCCGGTCCGCGATGCGGGGCGGTTCACCCGTTATGCGGGCCCTGTCACCGTCGGTGCGATCAGCCGCTGCGTGTATGTAAAAGGCAGCGTGGGGTCCGGATCGGCTGACACCGGCTGGATCCTGTGCTGAGGGTGCGGCCCAACTAGGTCTGGTCAGCGGCGCATTGACCCGGCTAGGTTCACGGCGACCAAGTGAACTCAAGGGGAGGGTGAATGCGCAAGACGCTCGGATGGCTGCTGTCGCTCGTGGTGCTGATCGGCACCATGGGTGCGGCCGGCTCCACGGCTCAGGCGGCCACCGCCGCGGAGCCTGCGGCCGCGACGGACATCAAGGACCAGATCCTCGGTATCCCGGGGATGAGTCTGATCGAGGAGAAGCCGTACCCCGGCTACCGCTTCTTCGTACTGAACTACGAGCAGCCGGTCGACCACCGGCAGCCGTGGAAGGGCACCTTCAAGCAGCGCCTGACCCTTCTGCACAAGGACGTCTCCCGGCCGACGGTGTTCTTCACCTCCGGCTACAACGTCAACACCAACCCGCGCCGCAGTGAGCCGACGACCATCGTCGACGGCAACCAGGTGTCCATGGAGTATCGATTCTTCACGCCCTCTCGGCCCGACCCGGCCAACTGGGCGAACCTGGACATCTGGCAGGCCGCGAGCGACCAGCACCGCATCTTCACCGCGCTGAAGAAGACCTACACCAAGAACTGGCTGGCCACGGGCGGCAGCAAGGGCGGTATGACGGCGACGTACTACGAGCGCTTCTACCCGCGTGACATGGACGGCGTCGTCGCGTACGTCGCGCCCAACGACGTGGTCAACAAGGAGGACTCGGCCTACGACCGGTTCTTCGCCAAGGTCGGTACCAAGGAGTGCCGCGACAAGCTGAACGCGGTCCAGCGCGAGGCGCTCGTGCGCCGTGAGCCGCTGGAGGCCAAGTACGCCGCCGCCGCGGCCGAGAACGGCTGGACCTTCACCACCGTCGGCAACCTCGACAAGGCCTACGAGGCCGTCGTGCTCGACTACGTGTGGGCCTTCTGGCAGTACAGCCTGCTCGCCGACTGCGCCTCGATCCCGACGGCCGCGACCGCGAGCGACCAGGAGATCTGGGACACGATCGACGCGATCTCCGGCTTCTCGGCCTACGCCGACCAGGGCCTGCAGACGTACACGCCGTACTACTACCAGGCCGGTACGCAGCTCGGCTCACCCGACATCAAGCAGCCGCACCTGGGCAACCTGAGCCGCTACGGCTACCAGGCGCCGCGCGAGTTCGTGCCGCGGGACATCCCCATGACCTTCCAGCCGGGAGCCATGGCGGACGTGGACAACTGGGTGCGCAACAACGCCCACCAGATGCTGTTCGTGAACGGCCAGAACGACCCGTGGAGCGCCGAGCCGTTCCGCCTCGGGTACGGGGTGCGCGACAGCTACGTCATGACCGCGCCGGGCGCCAACCACGGGGCCAACGTCTCCAAGCTCCTGGACGGCGAGAAGGCGCTGGCCACCGCGAAGATCCTGCAGTGGGCCGGGGTGGCCCCGGCCGCCGCGCTCGCCGACGCGGGCCGGGCGACGCCGCTGGCCTCGCCGGACGCGCAGCTCGACCAGCACGACATGGAGCGCGAGGCGCAGCTGCGGCCGTAGCTCCCGGGCAGGCCCCGAGGGGCCACGGACCGGCGTGCGCGCTTAACCGTACGTCAGCCCGTGGCCCAGCGGGTAGCGGCCCGGCACCGGGACCGGGAGGCGGCCGGCCGGGCGCACGGCGCCGGTCATCACGCGGGCCGCCGCCCGCAGTTCCACATCCGTCCAGGAGTACGTCGCCACCTCCGCCGCGCAGGTGGGCAGCCGGGCCGGGTCGTACGGGTTGCGGATCGCCACCACGACCACCGGTACCCCGGTGGCCAGCAGCCGCGTGACCAGCGCGCGCTGCTCGCCGTCCCCCTCGGGGACGTTGTACGTGCACACCAGGACCGCAGCGTGACCGGGCGCCGCGGCCACCGCGCGGGCGGGCGGCAGGGCCGTCGCCGCGCAGCCCAGGGCGGCCAGCTCCCGCGCCAGTACGGCCGTAGGGGGCCCTGTGGTACCCGTGGGGGACACCGGGTCCGTCCCGGTCACCAGCAGCCGGGGACGGGCCGCCGGGTCGAAGGGCAGCAGGTTCACGGGATTGGCCAGCAGGGTCGTCGTGGCGGCCGCGATCTCGTCCGCGGCCTTCAGGTGCCCGGGGGCGCCGACCAGCGCGTCCACCCGTCGCGCGGCAGGGTGCGCCTCCTCGAAGAGGCCCCGGCGGGACTTCAGTTCCAGGATGCGCAGCACCGACTCCCCGATGCGTTCCTCCGTCAGCTCGCCCGACTCCACGGCCGCCAGCACGCTGCGGTACGCGAGCCCCAGGTCCGGCGGGTTCAGCAGCTGGTCGCAGCCCGCCTTCAGGGCCAGGACCGGCACCCGGCCGTCCCCGTACTTCTGGCGGACCCCGGCCATGTCCAGCGCGTCCGTGACCACCACGCCCCGGAAGCCGAGGCGTTCGCGCAGCAGGCCCGTGACGATCGGCCGGGAGAGGGTCGCCGGGTCCCCCGAGGGATCGAGCGCGGGGAAGACGATGTGCGCCGTCATGACGGCGTCCGCGCCCGCCTCCACCGCGGCCCGGAAGGGCGGCTCGTCCAGCTGCTCCCATTGCGCGCGGGTGTGGCGCATCACCGGGAGCCCGACGTGGCTGTCGGTCTCGGTGTCCCCGTGGCCGGGGAAGTGCTTGGCCGTGGCGGCGACCCGGGCGCTCCGGTAGCCGCGGACCTGGGCGGCGACCAGGGCGGCCACCGCGCCGGGGTCGGCGCCGAAGGACCGTACGCCGATGACCGGGTTGGCCGGATTGACGTTGACGTCGGCCACCGGCGCGTAGTTCTGCCGGATGCCCATGGCGGCCAGCTCCTCGCCCGCGATGCGCGCGGCCCGCTCGGCGCCGGCGGGGGAACCGGCCGCGCCGAGCGCCATCGCCCCGGGCAGCAGGGTCGCGGGCTTGCCGATGCGGGCGACGGCGCCGTGCTCCTGGTCGGTGGAGAGCAGGAGCGGGATGCGGGGGCCCGTGGTGAGGGCCGCCCTCTGCAGGCCGTCCGACAGCTCGGCGATCTGGCGCGGGGTACGGGTGTTGTGGGCCCAGGCGAAGTAGATGATCCCGCCGAGGTGGTAGCGGGAGACCAGCTCCGCGGCGGTGCGCACCCCGAAGAGCGCCAGGTTCTTCTCGGCGTCCACCGGGTCGGGGTCGGTCGCCGAATGGCCGTACGCCCGCGAGACGAAGAGCTGCCCGACCTTCTCGGCCAGGCTCATCCCCTCCACCAGGCCGCGCAGCCCGGCCCGGTCGGGGTGGCGGGCCGGCGGCCCGCCCCGCCCCGGGTCTTCGGCGGGGGAGCGCGGGCCGTCGGGGGAGCGGCGGAGGCGGTGGGCGCCCGCGGCGGAGGAGGTGGCGCAGGCAGCCGTGACGGCGGCCATGGCGGCCGCGGCGAGCAGGGTCCGGCGGGAGGCTTGGTACGGCACGCGCCGGACCCTACTGCGGGGCTACGGCCCGGGAGCCACGGACACTCGGGAGGTCCCCCGGAAGGGGGGCCACCCGGGCCCAGTGCTCCTGGAGCGTCCGGACGGCCTCGGTGATCGCCGGGCGGCGGGCGGCGCCGCTCCGCCACAGGGCGTACAGCCTGCGTACGGGGCCCGGTTCGAGCGGGACGGCCACCGCCCCGGGCGGCAGCGCGCCGGTGCCCAGCCGGGGCACCACGGCCACCCCCAGTCCGGCGGCGACCAGGGCGACGATGGTGTGGTTCTCCTCCGCGACATGGGCGATGTCGGGCTCGAAGCCGGCCGCGCGCAACGTCCGCATCAGCCAGTCGTGGCAGACCCGGCCGGGCGGCTGGCACACCCAGCGCTGGCCGCCGAGGTCCGCCCGCCGGATGACCGTCCGGGTGGTGAACGGGTGCCCCTCGGGGACGACCAGATCGCAGTGGTCGTCCCCGATCACCGCCTGCTCGATCCCCTCAGGGGCCGGCAGCGGGGCGATGTCCCAGTCATGGGCGACCGCCAGATCGGTGACGCCCCGGGCCACCAGCTCCACGGACAGATGCGGGTCCACCTCCGTGAGGCGCACGTCCAGCGCCGGATGACGGCGGGCCAGGTCGGCCAGGACTCCCGGCAGCAGCCCGCGCGCCGCCGAGGCGAACGCGGCCACGGACAGCAGCCCGCTCGGCTGCCCCCGCCGCTCCTCCAGGGTGGTCTCGGCACGCTCGACGATCGCCAGCAACTCCTGGGCGGTGTCGGCCAGATGGCGCGCCTCCTCGGTCAGCGCGACCCCCCGCCCCCGCCGTTCCAGCAAGGTGGTGCGGGTCTCCCGCTCCAGCTTGGCGATCTGCTGCGAGACCGCGGAGGGGGTGTAGCCGAGGGCGGCCGCCGCCCCTGCCACCGAACCGTGGACGGAGACGGCGTGCAGGGCGCGGAGCCGGGCGAGATCGAGCATGCGTCCATCGTGGCACTCCCACCACGCGTAAGCAACGCTTCATCCATTCCGGAAGAGATCCGCGCTGGTGCTACATGGTCGGGCCCTCGATGCTCGGAGCATGCGTCCCGTACACACCGCACTCGCCGTCCTCGTCGCCGCCGTCTGGGGTTTCAACTTCGTCGTCATCGAGATCGGCCTCGGCCACTTCCCGCCGCTGCTCCTGTCCGCCCTGCGCTTCCTCGTCGCCGCCCTGCCCGCCGTGTTCTTCGTCGGCCGCCCCAAGGTCGCCTGGAGATGGATCCTCGCGGTCGGGGCGGTCCTCGGCATCGCCAAGTTCGGCCTCCTCTTCACCGGCATGGACGCCGGGATGCCGGCCGGGCTGTCCTCCCTCGTGCTCCAGATCCAGGCCGTCTTCACCGCCGTGCTCGCGGCGCTCGTGCTGCGCGAGCGGCCCGGCCCGGTCCGGGTGCTCGGCATGGGCGTGGCCCTCGCCGGGATCGCCGTGGCAGCCGTGGCGACCGCGGACGGGGGCACGACCGGGCCGGTGCTCGGCTTCACGCTGGTCGTCGCGGCCGCGGCCTGCTGGGGCGTCTCCAACGTCCTGACCCGCAAGGCATCCCCGCCCGACGCGCTCAACTTCATGGTGTGGGTGTGCACGGTCCCGGTGCTGCCGCTGTTCGCGCTCTCGCTGCTGCTGGAGGGGCCCGAGCGGGACCTGGCCGCGCTGCGGGCCCTGGACTGGTCGGGGGCCGCCGTCATCGGCTACGTCGCCTGGGTGTCCACCGTCTTCGGCTTCGGCGCCTGGGGCTACCTGCTGCGCCGCTACCCGGCCTCCTCCGTCGCACCGTTCTCGCTGCTGGTCCCGGTCTTCGGGATGTCCTCCGCCGCCCTGGTCCTGGGCGAGTCCGTCTCGGGCCCGCGCTGGCTGGCGGCGCTGCTCCTGGTCGGCGGGGTGGCGCTCACCTCACTGGCCCCGGCGCGCCCGGCGAGCCCGGCGAGCCCGGTGAGCCCGGCAGGCCGTACGGCAACGGCCGGTACGGCTCCCGATGCTCCGGTTGCGGCTGCGCTCCGTGCCGCCGCACGATTCGGCCCGGCTCGCCGGTAGGCCTTGGGTAACGGAAAGGTAAATCTGCGCCTCCGGGCGCAACCCTCCGGGGCCATCGGGGGTCGTACCCTGCGTCGGCACTTCCGGGAGGGGATCTGGGGGGATCGGGAAGTCCGGCACGGGAGGGGTAACCGTGAGGGGGTCCGGCCGCGAGGCCGGACCCCCTTTGGTGTTGTCCACAGGCCTGCCGGGCTGTCGGCGCCGGCAGGTAGCTTCGTGCCATGGCAGTGAACGGGGCGCGGGCGGTAGAACTGGCAGTGGTCGAGGGGGTGCTGGAGCGCATCACCTACGCCAATGAGGAGAGCGGGTACACCGTCGCCCGCGTCGACACCGGTCGCGGCGGCGGGGACCTCCTCACGGTCGTCGGCTCCCTTCTCGGCGCCCAGCCCGGCGAGTCGCTGCGCATGGAGGGCCGCTGGGGCTCCCACCCGCAGTACGGCAAGCAGTTCACGGTGGAGAACTACCGCACGGTGCTTCCGGCCACCATCCAGGGCATACGGCGCTACCTCGGCTCCGGCCTGATCAAGGGCATCGGCCCGAAGATCGCCGAGCGGATCGTGGAGCACTTCGGCACCGACACCCTCGACGTCATCGAGGGCGAGCCGAAGCGGCTGATCGAGGTGCCCGGGCTCGGCCCCAAGCGGACCAAGCTGATCGGCGCCGCCTGGGAGGAGCAGAAGGCCATCAAAGAGGTGATGGTCTTCCTCCAGGGCGTCGGCGTCTCCACCTCCATCGCGGTCCGCATCTACAAGAAGTACGCCGACGCCTCCATCTCGGTGGTCAAGAACCAGCCGTACCGGCTCGCCGCCGACGTGTGGGGCATCGGCTTCCTCACCGCCGACCGGATCGCCCAGGCCGTCGGCATCCCGCACGACAGCCCCGAACGGGTCAAGGCCGGCCTCCAGTACGCCCTGTCCCAGTCCACCGACCAGGGCCACTGCTTCCTGCCCGAGGACCGCCTCATCGCCGACGGCGTCAAACTGCTCCAGGTGGACACCGGGCTGGTGATCGACTGCCTGGCCGAGCTCGCCGCCGACCCGGAAGGGGTCGTACGGGAGTCCGTACCCGATCCGCAGGGCGGCCCCGCGCTCGCCGCCGTGTACCTGGTGCCCTTCCACCGGGCCGAACTGTCGCTGGTGGGGCAGGTGCGCCGGCTGCTGCACGCGGAGAACGACCGGATGCCCGGCTTCCAGGACGTGGACTGGGACAAGGCCCTCGGCTGGCTCGCCGGGCGGACGGGGGCCGAGCTCGCCCCGGAGCAGCGGGACGCGGTGAAGCTGGCGCTCACGCGCCGCGTCGCCGTTCTCACCGGCGGGCCCGGCTGCGGAAAGTCCTTCACCGTCCGCTCGATCGTCGAGCTGGCCCGCGCCAAGAAGGCCAAGGTCGTGCTCGCCGCGCCCACCGGGCGGGCGGCGAAGCGGCTGGCCGAGCTCACCGGGGCCGAGGCCTCCACGGTGCACCGGCTGCTGGAGCTGAAACCGGGCGGGGACGCGGCGTACGACCGCGAGCGGCCGCTCGACGCGGACCTGGTCGTCGTCGACGAGGCTTCGATGCTGGACCTGCTGCTGGCCAACAAGCTGGTCAAGGCCGTGGCGCCGGGAGCGCACCTGCTGCTCGTGGGGGACGTGGACCAGCTGCCGTCGGTGGGCGCCGGGGAGGTGCTGCGGGACCTGCTCGCCGAGGGCGGTCCGGTGCCCGCCGTCCGGCTCACCCGGATCTTCCGGCAGGCGCAGCAGTCGGGCGTGGTCACCAACGCCCACCGCATCAACACCGGTCTGCCGCCGATCACCGACGGTCTGCCGGACTTCTTCCTCTTCGCCGAGGAGGACACCGAGGAGGCCGGGCGGCTCGCCGTCGATGTGGCCGCCCGGAGGATTCCGGCCAGATTCGGGCTGGACCCGCGCCGCGACATCCAGGTGCTCGCGCCCATGCACCGGGGCCCGGCGGGCGCCGGGAACCTCAACGGCCTGCTCCAGCAGGCCATTACGCCCGCCCGGCCCGGCCTGCCCGAGAAGCGGTTCGGCGGCCGGGTCTTCCGGGTGGGCGACAAGGTGACCCAGATCCGGAACAACTACGAGAAGGGCGCCAACGGCGTCTTCAACGGCACGGTCGGCGTGGTCACCGGCCTGGACCCCGACGAACAGCGCCTGACGGTGCGGACGGAGGAGGACGAGGAGATCGGTTACGAGTTCGCGGAGCTCGACGAGCTGGCCCACGCCTACGCCGTCACCATCCACCGTTCCCAGGGGAGCGAATATCCGGCGGTGGTGATCCCGATCACCACCGGGGCTTGGATGATGCTCCAGCGCAACTTGCTCTACACGGCGGTGACCCGGGCGAAGAAATTGGTCGTCCTCGTCGGGTCCCGCAAGGCCCTCGGCCAGGCGGTGCGTACGGTTTCCGCAGGCAGGAGGTACACGGCCGTCGCCCCTAGGCTGTCCGGCCGCATACCGGTGGGAAACATCACCTAGGGTTTCCGCAACCGGCGCGGAAGGGGCAGGATGTGCAGGTTGGCGGCACTCAGTGCCGTCAAAAACACCAAAGGCCGACCCCGAGTGCACTCTCCTGCGGCAAATGGGGGAAGGTAGAGGCAGTCAGGGCACCTCGAAGAAGAGGCACTACGTCGGTGAGGGATGACGTGAGCGACAACTCTGTAGTACTGCGGTACGCGGACGGTGAATACACCTACCCGGTGGTTGAGAGCACCGTTGGTGACCAGGGCTTCGACATCGCGAAGCTGAGGGCCCAGACCGGGCTGGTCACTCTGGACAGTGGCTACGGAAACACCGCCGCCTATAAGTCCGCCATTACCTACCTCGACGGCGAGCAGGGCATCCTGCGCTACCGCGGTTACCCGATCGAGCAGCTGGCCGAACGTTCGACCTTCATCGAGGTCGCGTACCTGCTGATCAACGGTGAGCTGCCGACCGTCGACCAGCTCGCGTCGTTCCGCAACGAGATCACCCAGCACACGCTGCTGCACGAGGACGTGAAGCGCTTCTACGACGGCTTCCCGCGTGACGCGCACCCGATGGCGATGCTGTCCTCCGTGGTCAGCGCGCTGTCGACGTTCTACCAGGACAGCCACAACCCGTTCGACGAGAAGCAGCGCCACCTCTCGACGATCCGGCTGCTGGCCAAGCTCCCGACGATCGCGGCCTACGCGTACAAGAAGTCGGTCGGCCACCCGGTGGTCTACCCGCGCAACGACCTCGGATATGTCGAGAACTTCCTGCGCATGACCTTCTCGGTGCCGGCCCAGGAGTACGACCTGGACCCGGTCGTGGTCTCGGCGCTGGACAAGCTGCTGATCCTGCACGCGGACCACGAGCAGAACTGCTCGACCTCCACCGTGCGTCTGGTCGGCTCCTCGCAGGCGAACATGTTCGCCTCCATCTCGGCCGGCATCTCCGCACTGTGGGGTCCGCTGCACGGTGGCGCCAACCAGTCGGTGCTGGAGATGCTGGAAGGCATCAAGAACGACGGCGGCGACGTCGACGCCTTCATCCGCAAGGTGAAGAACAAGGAAGACGGCGTCCGCCTGATGGGCTTCGGGCACCGCGTCTACAAGAGCTTCGACCCCCGGGCGAAGATCATCAAGGCGGCGGCGCACGATGTCCTCTCGGCGCTCGGCAAGAGCGACGAGCTGCTCGACATCGCGCTCAAGCTGGAAGAGCACGCGCTGGCCGACGAGTACTTCGTCGAGCGCAACCTCTACCCGAACGTGGACTTCTACACCGGTCTCATCTACCGGGCCATGGGCTTCCCGACCGAGATGTTCACCGTGCTCTTCGCGATCGGCCGGCTGCCCGGCTGGATCGCCCAGTGGCACGAAATGATCAAGGAGCCGGGTTCCCGCATCGGCCGCCCGCGCCAGATCTACACCGGCGAGGTCCTGCGCGACTTCGTCCCGGTCGAGGCCCGCTGACCCCGAGGCTTCTCACGGCGTACGAAAAGCGCCCCGCCATCGATCCCCCCACGGGTCGACGGTCGGGGCGCTTTCCTTTCCCCGGTACGGATTCCCCCCACGGGATCCGCGCCGGGGCGTCGGTGTGTGCCGGGACCCGTTCGGGTCGGGAGGGCCGCTCAAAGCTTCCCGCGGCACGCGTCCCGGCCGGCCGATGCCACGGACGTCCCCCAAGACGTTCCGGCATCGACCCATTAGACCCACGACGACCCCGGATGGTTACGTTGCCATCACTGTGATCTGCGTCTCCCGTGAAGGAAGTGTGTACGGATCGAGGAGGTGATCCACTAGCGGAAGGAGCGCAGCCGCAGACTGTTGGTCACCACGAAGACCGACGAGAAGGCCATCGCGGCCCCCGCGATCATCGGATTGAGCAGGCCGGCCGCCGCCAGCGGCAGGGCCGCCACGTTGTAGCCGAAGGCCCAGAACAGGTTCCCCCTGATGGTGGCCAGGGTCCGCCGGGACAGCCGGATCGCGTCCGCGGCCACCCGCAGGTCGCCCCGTACGAGGGTCAGGTCGCCCGCCTCGATGGCCGCGTCGGTCCCGGTGCCCATGGCCAGACCCAGGTCGGCCTGGGCCAGCGCGGCCGCGTCGTTGACCCCGTCGCCCACCATGGCGACCGTACGGCCCTGCGCCTGGAGGCGGCGTACGACGTCCACCTTGTCCTGGGGGAGGACCTCGGCGATCACCTCGTCGATGCCCACCTCGCGGGCCACCGTCTCGGCCACGGCCTTGTTGTCGCCGGTCAGCAGCACCGGGGCGAGCCCCAGGGCGCGCAGCCGGGTCACCGCCTCGGCGCTGGTCTCCTTGACGGCGTCGGCCACGGTCAGGACGCCGCGGGCCTCGCCGTCCCAGGCCACCAGGACGGCCGTGCTGCCCGCGGCCTCGGCGGCCGCCTTGGCCCCCGCGAGAGAGGCCGGCAGCGCGATCGACCAGTCGGCCAGCAGCCGCTCGCGGCCCACCAGCACCGCGTGCCCGCCGACCACCCCCTGTACACCGAGCCCGGCGAGGTTCACGAAGCCCTCGGGGACCGGCAGGGCGCCGACCCTCTCCGCCGCGCCGGTGGCGATGGCCCGGGCGATGGGGTGCTCGGAGGCGTGCTCCAGGGCCCCGGCGAGGCGCAGCAGTTCCAGCTCGTCGGTGCCCGCGGCGGGGAAGACGCCGGACAGGGTCATCCGGCCGGTGGTGACTGTTCCGGTCTTGTCCAGGACGATGGTGTCCACGCGGCGGGTGGACTCCAGCACCTCGGGGCCCTTGATCAGGATCCCGAGCTGCGCGCCCCGGCCGGTGCCGACCATCAGCGCGGTCGGCGTGGCCAGACCGAGGGCGCAGGGGCAGGCGATGATCAGGACGGCGACGGCGGCCGTGAAGGCGGCGGTCGGGTTGTCGGTGATCAGCATCCAGGTGACCCAGGTCGCGAGCGCGAGCACCAGGACGATCGGCACGAAGACCGCGGAGATCCGGTCGGCGAGGCGCTGCGCCTCGGCCTTGCCGTTCTGCGCGTCCTCCACGAGCCTGGCGATCCGGGCGAGCTGGGTGTCGGCGCCGATCCGGGTGGCCTCGACGAGCAGGCGGCCGGAGGCGTTGACGGTGGCGCCGGTGACGGCGTCGCCGACGGATACGTCGACCGGGACGGACTCACCGGTCAACATGGAGGCGTCCACGGCCGAGCTGCCCTCGACGACCGTGCCGTCGGTGGCGATCTTCTCGCCGGGGCGTACGACGAACCGGTCGCCGACCGCGAGCGCGCCGACCGGGACGCGGATCTCCCGCCCCCCGCGCAGGACGGTGACGTCCTTGGCGCCCAGTTCCAGGAGTGCCTTGAGGGCGGCGCCGGCCTTCCGCTTGGAGCGGGCCTCCAGGTAGCGGCCGAGGAGGATGAAGCTGACGACGCCGGCGGCGACCTCCAGGTAGATGGCGGAGGAGCCGTCCGTGCGGGAGATGGTGCCCCCCTGAACTGTGAAGAGGGTGAAGCCGTGGCGCATGCCGGGCATGCCCGCGTGGCCGAAGAACAGCGCCCACAGGGACCAGGCGAAGGCGGCCAGGGTGCCGACCGAGACCAGGGTGTCCATGGTGGCGGCGCCGTGCCGCGCGTTGGTCCAGGCGGCCTGGTGGAAGGGGAGGGCGCCCCAGACGACGACGGGGGCGGCGAGCGTCAGCGAGAGCCACTGCCAGTTGTCGAACTGGAGGCCCGGGATCATCGCGAGCAGTACGACGGGGAGGGCGAGGGTGGCGGAGACGAGCAGTCGACCGCGCAGCGCGGCCAGTTCCGGGTCGAGCTCGGCGCCCTCGGCGGCGACCGCCTGCGGCTCGGGCGCCGGTGGCGGGGGCTCCTCGGCCGTGTACCCGGTCTTCACGACGGTCGCGATCAGGTCGGCGACCCGCACGTCACCCGCGTACGAGATCCGCGCCTTCTCGGTGGCGTAGTTCACCGTGGCGGTGACCCCGTCCATCCGGTTCAGCTTCTTCTCGATGCGGGCCGCGCAGGACGCGCAGGTCATCCCGCCGATGGTCAGCTCGACCTCGGTGGCGGGTCCCGCCGCGTCCGCCGCTGCCGCTACGGGTCCGTCGTGCACGGTGCTGCTGCTCATGTCCGGCTCCAGGGGGAGGGCCGGGTCGTACGGAACCAGTATGAGCCGGCCGGTACGACCCGGCGGGGCACTGCCGAAAGAGAGGTGCTCAGGCCTGGTCGGCGAGGGTGTAGCCGGCCTCGTCCACCGCGGCGCGTACGTCCTCGTCGGCGAGCGGAGCGGCGGAGACCACGGTGACCTCGCCGGTCGCGGCGACGGCCTTGACCGAGCTGACGCCCGGCAGGGCGGAGAGTTCGGCGGTCACCGCGCCCTCGCAGTGCCCGCAGGTCATGCCGGTCACCCGGTAGACGGTGGTGGTCTGGGTGTCCGTCTCGGCGCTCATGTCGTTCTCCTCTTCAGGGGCGTGTCCGGTCACCGGAAGGTGCGGCGGATCCCTCCACCGTCCTCCCGACACGGAAAGACTATACCCCTAGGGGGTATAAATGCGAGTACCCACCCTGGTTTTGTGAACTGGACGACCTGTCTGAACTATATGTAAATGGCGCATATGGATCACCCGGGAACGCTCGTCCTGATCATGGCTGTCGCCGTCCTCGCGCCGCTGCTCGCGTACGGGGTCTCACGGTGGCTGCCCGTACCTCTGGTGATCTTCGAGATCCTGCTCGGGATCCTCGTCGGTCCGGACGTCCTCGGATGGGCCGGGACCGGTGAGGTGATCGACGTGCTGAGCCAGCTGGGCCTCGCCATGCTGATCTTCCTGGCCGGGTACGAGATCCGCTTCGACGAGGTCAAGGGGGACACCCTCAAGCGCTCCCTGTGGGCCTGGCTGGCCGCGCTCGCACTGGGACTCGGGCTCGGCACCCTGCTCGCCCACGGCGGCGGATTCTCCAAGGGCGTCTACGTCGGCACCGCGCTCACCAGCACCGCGCTCGGCGCGATCCTGCCCGTGCTGAGGGACGCGGGCGAGCTGAAGAGCCGCTTCGGCTCCGTGACGATGGCGATGGGGTCGGTCGGTGAATTCGGGCCGGTCATCGCCATGGCGCTGCTGCTGAGCGGGCGGGCCCCGGCGCGTTCGGCGGCGCTGCTGGCGGCCTTCGCCGTGCTGACGGCGGCGGCGGTGTTCTGGGCGCTGCGGCCCAAGTCGCCCTGGTTCTCGAACGTCATCGCCAAGACCCTGCACACGAGCGCGCAGTTCGCGGTACGGATGGTGGTGCTGCTGCTCGTGGCGATGCTGGCACTGGCCCAAGTGCTCGGGCTGGACATCCTGCTGGGCGCCTTCGCCGCCGGGCTGATCACCCGGCTGGTGCTGCAAGGGGCCGCGCCGCAGAGCAGCGAGACCGTGCTGTCGAAAGTCGAGGCCATGGGCTTCGGCTTCCTGGTGCCGCTGTTCTTCGTGGTCACCGGGGTCCAGTTCGACCTGAAGGCGCTGCTCGCCGGCGGGCGGGTGCTGCTGTTGCTGCCGGTGTTCCTGTTGCTGTTCCTGGTGGTACGGGGCCTGCCGATGTGGCTGCTGGCTCCGCGGGACCTGGGGCGGCGGGACCGGTCGGCGCTGGTGCTGTTCGGGTCGACGGCCCTGCCGCTGGTGGTGGCGATCACCACGCTGGGGGTGCGGGACGGCGCGGTGGAGCCCGGGGAGGCGGCGGCGCTGGTGGGGGCCGGGATGCTGTCCGTGCTGGTGTTTCCGCTGGTGGGGCTCCGCTTGCGGAGGCGGGGCGGGCGAGTCGCGGAGCCCGCGGAGCGGAGCCCGGACCGGGTGGGTGAGAGCGAGTCGTGGTGATCGACCGCTGCCTCACGGGGTGACGGCCACAACGGCCCCCAACGGCCCCGACGGCCGGGAGCGGAACCGACCGGGGTCAGGTCGGGGAGCGCACGGGGACCGTCGGGGCGGAGCCGACACGCCACGAGGTCATCACTCCCGCCTTCGACACCGGGTTCCGCGGGGTGTGCGACCGCGCGGACCGAACCGCACGGTCGGCGGGCGGTCACTCCTCGCGGCGACCCCGGTTGCCGGGGCGGCGGGCGACCCAGGTGCGGATGGTGTCCGCGTACCAGTAGGGCTTGCCGCCCTCCACATGATCGGGCGCGGGCAGAAGCCCGTGCTTGCGGTACGAGCGCACGGTGTCCGGCTGCACCCGGATGTGGGCGGCGATCTCCTTGTACGACCACAGCTGTCGGTCGCTCATGCACGACACCTCCTCGTCCACGCCGCGGGGCCGGCCGGGAGGCCGTCGGGGGAGCCGGCGCGTGGACACTGACGATCACTCGCGTTGTTCCCGGGGAACGACGCGGGACGAGGGCAGGGGAGGGGCTGTTGAATGCTTGTGACGGAAAACCCGCGTCATGCGGACATGTGTGACACAAGAGGGACGCCCGTGACAGGCGTGACACATCGGCCGGGGCCCTGGGCCGGGGCCCGGCGCCCGCGTCGCTGTGGGACCGTCACGGACCCGGCGCGGCGACAGGCCGGGCCGGGTCCGCGATCCGGGTCCGGGGCGACAGGGCCGCGCGCGGGCTCAGCGGTACAGCGGCGGCCGCTCCACCAGCTCCACCACGGTCCGTGCGCCGCTGCGCGCGGCCTCCAGGCCCGCCTCGGAAACCACGGCCGCCGCGTAGCCGTCCCACGCATTCGGTCCCGTCACCCCGCCCCGCGCGGCCGCGGCCACCCAGCGCCGCAACTGGCGGTCGTAGGCGTCGGCGAAACGCACCGTGAAGTCCTGGTCGATCTCGCCGCCCCACCGGCCCGCGGACTGGACCACCATCGCGTGGCCGTCGCCGATGCGGGCGCTGCCCGACTCGCCGACCGCCTCGCACTGCACCTGGTAGCCGAAGCCGCAATTGACGAAGATCTCCACGTCGACGACGGCGCCGCCGGAGGTCTCCAGGAGCACCAGCCGGGGATCGCGCAGCCCCTCCGGTGCCGCCGAGGAGGGGGTGGGGGAGAGTACGGACACCGCCGTGATCTCCTGCCCCAGCAGCCACCGGGCCGCGTCCACCTCGTGCACCACGGAGTCGCTGATCAGCATGGAGCTGGTGAAGAAGGGCGGCGAGGCGGCGTTGCGGTGCCGGCAATGGAGGAAGAGCGGCCGCCCGATGCCACCCGCGTCCAGCAGCTCTTTGAGCCGCTCGTACTCGGCGTCGTAGCGCCGCATGAACCCCACCTGCACCAGCCGCCGGCCCACCCGCCGCTCCGCCTCCATGACGCGCAGCGCCCCCGCCGCG
The DNA here is from genome assembly GCF_040611115.1 of Streptomyces sp. NPDC003038. Taxonomy (NCBI): domain Bacteria; kingdom Bacillati; phylum Actinomycetota; class Actinomycetes; order Kitasatosporales; family Streptomycetaceae; genus Streptomyces; species Streptomyces sp. NPDC003038. The sequence continues at coordinate 537,192 of NZ_JBEXNN010000001.1, read as the reverse complement.
TCCGGCGTCAGCGGCTTCTCGCACAGCACCGGCAGCTCCCGTTCCAGGGCGTGCAGGATCGCCTCCTCGTGGGCGGGCCCGGGGGAGGCGATCAGTACGGCCTGCACCCCCGGCGCGGCTATCGCGGCCGCCGGGTCTGTGTGCGCGCTCGCCCCGTCCAGGGCGCCCACGACCTCCTTGAGCCGGTCCCCGTCCGGATCGGCGACGGCCACGACCCGGGCCCCGCCGACGGTCCGTCCGATCCGGCGGACGTGGTCGGCGCCCATCTTCCCGGTGCCGATGACGGCGATGCCGAGCGTGCTGGTCATGTCAGCTCCTCCTTCAGACGTCGGGCCTCAGGCGCCGCAGGAGCGCAGGTAGGCACGGGTGCGGCGGGCGATCGGCAGCGGCCGGTCGGGCGGGCAGGGGTACATGTCCTGTTCCACGATGGCGAAGAGGTCCACGCCCAGCCGCTGGGCCGCCGCCAGTACGGGCTCCAGCGCGGGCACGCCCGACGGCGGCTCGCACATCACCCCGCGGCCCACGGCCGGCCCGAAGGGCACCTGGTGCGCGACGACTTCGGCGAGGATCCGCGGATCCACCTGCTTGAGGTGGAGGTAACCGATCCGCTCGGCGAAGGTCTCCAGGGCCTGGACGCTGTCGCCGCCGCAGTACGCGTAATGCCCGGTGTCCAGGCAGAGGGAGACGAGGTCCGGGTCGGTGGCGTCCAGGAAGCGGGCCACGTTCTCGGGGGTGTCGATGTGGGTGTCGGCGTGCGGGTGGACGACGATCCGCAGCCCGTACCGGTCTTGCACCTCCCGGCCCAGGCGCTCGGTCTGGGTGGTCAGTTCGCGCCATTGGCCGGGGGTGAGGGTGCGGTCCTCCCGTATCTCCCCGGTCTTGTCGTCACGCCAGAAGGAAGGAATGACGACGAGGTGGGCCGCGCCCATGGCCTGGGTGAGGGCCGCGATCCGCGACACGTGCTCCCAGGTGTCCTCCCACACGGCGGGCCCGTGATGGAGTCCGGTGAAGACGGTGCCGGCGGACACGCGCAGGCCCCTCCGGGCGGTTTCGTCGCAGAGGCGGGCGGGATCGGTGGGCAGGTAGCCGTAGGGGCCGAGTTCGATCCACTCGTACCCGGCGTCGGCGACCTCGTCGAGGAACCGCTCCCAGGGGGTCTGGAGGGGGTCGTCGGGAAACCAGACACCCCAGGAGTCCGGAGCCGAACCGATGCGGATACGGGTCAACGCGGGTGGGGAGGACGTCATGACGGCCACCTTAGGGTGCGAGGCTCGACGGCACCGTGAAGATGACGTGGAAGACCAGCGGGAGGACTGATGGTGACCGGTGATCCGTTCGCGTTCGACCTCATCACGATGGGGCGGATCGGGGTGGACCTCTACCCGTTGACGACCGGCGTGCCCCTGGCCGAAGCCGAGTCCTTCGGCAAGTTCCTGGGCGGTTCCCCGGCCAACGTGGCCGTCGCGGCCGCCCGGCTGGGGCGGCGGGCGGCGCTGATCACCCGTACCGGGGCGGATCCCTTCGGTGCGTATCTGCGCGCGGAACTCCGGGGGTTCCGGGTGGACGACCGGTGGGTGGGCGAGATCGCGGGCCTGCCGACGCCGCTGACCTTCTGCGAGATCTTTCCGCCCGACCACTTCCCGCTGTACTTCTACCGCTTGCCGAAGGCTCCGGACCTGGAGATCCACCCCGGCGAGCTGGACCTGGAGGCGGTCCGGTCGGCGCGGGTGTTCTGGATGACGGGGACGGGGCTGAGCGAGGAGCCGAGCCGAGCCGCCACGCTGGCCGCGCTGGAGGCGCGTACGGAATCCGGCAGGCCGCGGGAGTCCGGGGCGACGGTGTTCGACCTGGACTGGCGGCCGGTGCTCTGGCGGGAGAAGCCCGGGCCGTACTACGAACAGGCGCTGGCCCACGCGACGGTGGCCGTCGGCAACGCCGAGGAGTGCGCGATCGCCACGGGGGAGTCCGAGCCGTACGCGGCGGCGCGGGCGCTGCTCGCCGCGGGGGTCGAGCTGGCGGTGGTCAAGCGGGGCCCGGCCGGGGTCCTGGCCGTCCACCGCGACGGCACGGCCGTGGAAGTCCCGCCGGTCCCGGTGGAGGTGGTCAACGGCCTGGGCGCGGGAGACGCCTTCGGGGGCGCGCTGTGCCACGGCCTGCTCGCCGGGTGGGAGCTGTCGAGGGTGATGCGGTACGCGAACGCGGCCGGGGCGATCGTGGCTTCGCGACTGGCGTGCTCTTCGGCGATGCCGTATCCGCACGAGGTGGAGGAGGTGCTCGGGCGTGCCGGTGGTGTCTGAGTGGGGGATGGAGTGGACGAGGCTGATCGTGCTCGACCTCGCGCGGGGTGAGACGTACGCGCACCCGTGCGGGGAGACGGAGTGGATCGTCCTCCCGTTGTCGGGCGGGTGCGCGGTGCACTGCCGGGCACCGGGCCGGCCGGGCGGGCCGGGCGGGACTCCGTCAGCCTCGCCGCAGGCGCGGGGCCGCGCAGAGCCCGGCAGCGGATCGCAGACCTTCGAACTGCGGGGACGGGCGGGCGTGTTCGCCGGGACCACCGACTTCGCGTACCTGCCCCGGGACGCGCACGCGGAGGTCACCTCTCCCGCCGGCGGGCGCTTCGCGCTCGTCGGCGCGCGCTGCGAGACGGCCCTGCCCGCACGCTACGGCCCCGCCGCGGACGTCCCCGTCGAGCTGCGCGGCGCCGGCCCGTGCTCCCGCCAGGTCAACAACTTCGCCGCCGCCGACGCCTTCGGCTGCGACCGGCTCATCGCCGTCGAGGTGCTCACCCCCGGCGGCAACTGGTCCTCGTACCCGCCCCACAAGCACGACGAGCACCGCCCCGGCGAGGAGTCCCGGCTGGAGGAGATCTACTACTTCGAGATCGCCCCGCACGGTGACACGCCCGGCTTCGGCTACCAGCGCGTGACCCCCTCCCCGGCGGGGAAGACCGACATCCTCACCGAGGTGCGGACCGGCGACGCCGTGCTCATCCCGGACGGCTGGCACGGGCCGTCCATCGCCGCGCCCGGGCACGACATGTACTACCTGAACGTGATGGCCGGACCGGACCGGATGCGGGAGTGGCTGATCCGGGACCACCCCGACCACGGCTGGATCCGGTCCGCCTGGGCCGGTCAGGACATCGACCCGCGACTGCCCTTCCCCCGACCGGAGGAGCCCCGATGAGCCCGACGAGTACGCGCAGGCTCACCGTCGCGCAGGCGCTCGTACGCTTCCTCGCCCGCCAGTACACCGAGCGCGACGGCCGGCGGCAGCGGCTGATCGCCGCCACCTGGGGGATCTTCGGGCACGGGAACGTCGCCGGGGTCGGGCAGGCACTCCTGGAGAGCGGCAAGCAGGACATGCCCTTCTTCCAGGGCCGCAACGAGCAGGCGATGGTCCATGCCGCCGTCGGGTACGCCCGGCAGAGCGGGCGGCTGTCCGCGCATGCGGTCACCACCTCCATCGGGCCCGGCGCCACCAACCTCGTCACTGGCGCCGCCCTGGCCACGATCAACCGGATCCCGGTGCTCCTCCTGCCCGGGGACACCTTCGCCACCCGGCCCGCCGACCCCGTGCTCCAGCAGCTCGAACTCCCCTACGCGGGTGACGTCTCCGTCAACGACACCCTGAGGCCCGTCTCCCGCTCCTTCGACCGGATCACCCGCCCCGAGGCCCTGATCCCGGCCGCGCTCCAGGCCATGCGGGTGCTCACCGACCCCGTGCAGACCGGTGCGGTGACCCTCGCCCTGCCGCAGGACGTGCAGGCGGAGGCGTACGACTGGCCCGAGGAGTTCTTCGCCGAGCGGGTCTGGGGCGTACGCAGGCCCCGGCCCGACCGCGGTGAGCTCGCGGCGGCCGCCGAAGCCGTACGGGGCTCCGCGTGCCCCCTGATCGTCGCCGGCGGCGGGATCCGGCACAGCGGGGCCCAGGCGGCTCTGGCGGCCTTCGCCGAGGCCACCGGCATCCCGGTGGCCGTCACGCAGGCGGGCAAGGGAGCCCTCCCGTACGGCCACCCCGCCGACGTGGGCGGGATCGGCCACACCGGGACGGCCGCCGCCGCCGACCTGGCCCGGGAGGCCGACCTCGTCATCGCCGCCGGGACGCGGCTGACGGACTTCACCACCGCCTCCGCGACCCTGTTCCGGAATCCATCCGTCCGGTTCATCGGCCTCAACCTCGACCCGTACGACGCCCACAAGCTCGCCGCCCGGCCGCTGGTCGCCGATGCGAGGGAAGGGCTCGACGAACTGCGGCAGGCCGTATCCGGCCACCGCGTGGAATCCACGTACGAGACGGCGTACCGGGAGGGCAGGAACCGCTGGGAGGCCCGCGTCGACCGGGCCTACGCCGCCCCCGACGAGGGCGCCGCGCCCACCCAGGCCCAGGTCCTCGGGCTGCTCGACGGCCTGGTGGACGGCGAGGACATCCTGATCAACGCCGCCGGCTCCCTCCCCGGCGACCTGCACAAGCTGTGGCGGACCCGCTCGGCGGACCAGTACCACGTGGAGTACGGATACTCCTGCATGGGCTACGAAATCCCCGCCGCCATCGGAGTCGCGCTCGCCGCCCCCGGCCGCCCGGTGTGGGCGCTGGTCGGCGACGGGACGTACCTGATGAACCCGACGGAGATCGTCACGGCCGTCCAGGAGCACATCCCGCTCAAGGTGGTGATCCTCGACAACCACGGCTACGCCTCCATCGGCGGCCTGTCGGGGGCGGTGGGCGGCGAGGGCTTCGGCACCGGATACCGCTTCCGCGCGCCCGACGGCTCGTACACCGGTGACCCCCTTCCGGTGGACCTGGCGGCCAACGCGGCCTCCCTCGGGATGGCCGTCATCCGCACCCGCACCGTCGGTGACCTGCGGAAAGCCCTGGCGCAGGCGCGGGCGGCAGACCGGCCCACATGTGTCTACGCACAGACCCGAACACCCGACACTGTGTCGGGCCCACCTCCGGCGCAGGCGTGGTGGGATGTTCCTGTGGCCGAGACCGCGACCCGCAAGGCCGCGGCGGAGGCCCGCGAAGAGTACGACCGGCAAGCCGCGCAGCGACGTCGCCATCTGTGAAGGAGTAAGGCATGAAGACCGTCAACCACTGGATCGGTGGCAAGACCGTCGAGGGCGCGTCGGGCAACTACGGCCCGGTCACCGACCCCGCGACCGGCGAGGTCACCACGCAGGTGGCGCTCGCCTCGGCCGCCGAGGTCGACGCGGCGGTACGCGTCGCCAAGGAGGCCTTCCTCTCCTGGGGCCAGTCCTCGCTGGCCGCCCGCACCAAGGTGCTGTTCGCCTACCGCGCCCTGCTGGACGCCAACCGCGACGCCATCGCCGAGCTGATCACCGCCGAGCACGGCAAGGTCCACTCGGACGCGCTGGGCGAGGTCGCACGCGGCCTGGAGATCGTCGAGCTGGCCTGCGGGATCACCACACAGCTCAAGGGCGAGCTGTCGACCTCCGTGTCCAACCGCGTGGACGTCGCCTCGATCCGCCAGCCGATCGGCGTCGTCGCGGGCATCACGCCGTTCAACTTCCCGGCGATGGTCCCGATGTGGATGTTCCCCCTGGCCGTGGCCTGCGGAAACACCTTCATCCTCAAGCCGAGCGAGAAGGACCCGTCAGCCTCCAACAAGCTCGCCGAGCTGGCGAGCGAGGCCGGCCTGCCGGCGGGCGTGCTCAATGTCGTCCACGGCGACAAGGTGGCGGTCGACGCCCTCCTGGCCCACCCCGACATCGCGGCCGTCTCCTTCGTCGGCTCCACCCCCATCGCCCGCCACATCCACACCACCGCCTCCGCCAACGGCAAGCGCGTCCAGGCGCTGGGCGGAGCCAAGAACCACATGCTCGTGCTGCCGGACGCCGACCTGGACGCGGCCGCCGACGCGGCGGTCTCCGCCGCCTACGGCTCGGCCGGCGAGCGCTGCATGGCGATCTCCGCCGTCGTCGCCGTCGGCTCCATCGCCGACACCCTCGTCGAGAAGATCCGCGAGCGCGCAGAGAAGATCAAGATCGGCCCCGGCGACGACCCGGCCTCCGAGATGGGCCCGCTGATCACGGCCGCCCACCGCGACAAGGTCGCCTCGTACGTCAAGGGCGCGGCCGCACAGGGCGCCGACGTGGTCCTGGACGGCACCGGATACACGGTCGAAGGCAGGGAGAACGGCCACTGGATCGGCCTGTCCCTGCTCGACAACGTCAAGACCGACTCCGACGCCTACCGCGACGAGATCTTCGGCCCGGTGCTGTGCGTCCTGCGCACCGAGACCTACGAGGAGGGCGTGGCGCTCATCAACGCCTCGCCGTTCGGCAACGGCACCGCGATCTTCACCCGCGACGGAGGCGCCGCCCGCCGCTTCCAGCTGGAGATCGAAGCCGGCATGGTCGGCGTCAACGTGCCGATCCCGGTGCCGGTGGGCTACCACTCCTTCGGCGGCTGGAAGGACTCGCTCTTCGGCGACCACCACATCTACGGCAACGACGGCATCCACTTCTACACGCGCGGCAAGGTCGTCACGACCCGCTGGCCCGACCCGGCCGACGCCCCGGTCGGCGTGGACCTGGGCTTCCCGCGCAACCACTGACCGCAGATCGCGGCCGCCCCGGGCGCTCGCGGCGCCCGCCGAGGCGGGCCCGCCTCCGGGCCGGTGTCGAGCTCGTTACGGGCCGGTGCCGGGCCGGTTCCGCCGGGAGCGGCCCGGCCCGGCGGCATCGTCACCGGTCGGTCGGGATGTGCAGCAGCAGGTTCCGCGTACCGGCCGGGAGGGCGGTGATCCGGTCCGGCACGGCGCTGCGTACCAGGGCCTGGGAGACCTGCGCCGGGGTCCTCGCCGTACCGCCCGCCAGGATCAACGCCGCGACCCCCGCCGCGTGCGGGGCCGCCATGGAGGTGCCGGAGGCCCTGGCCGCGGCGGTCGTGGAGCCCTTCCAGGCCGAGACCACACCCACGCCCGGCGCCGAAAGGTCCACGCAGGGGCCGTGGTTGGAGAACCCCGCACGGTGGTCCGCGGCGTCGGTCGCTCCGACCGTGACGGCCTCGGGGACACGGGACGGGGATCCGGCGCAGGCGTCCCTGTCGTCGTTCCCGGCGGCGACGGTGAAGGTGATCCCGGCGGCGACGGCGCGCGCCACCGCCGCGTCGAGGGCGTAGCTGCGGCGGCCGCTCATGCTCATGTTCGCGACGGCCCGGGTGGCGGGGGCCGCGGTGGCGTCCTTCACCATCCAGTCGAGACCGCCCACCATGGCCGACAGTCGTCCCCGCCCGCGGCAGTCGGCCACCTTCACGGCGACGAGCGAGGCGCCCTTCGCGACCCCGTACGTCGCCCCGCCCGCGGTCGCCGCGACGTGCGTGCCGTGGCCGTTGCAGTCGCCGGAGGACTCCAGGAACACGCCGTTGTAACCGGCCCGCGCCCGGCCGCCGAACTCCTGGTGGCCGATGTTGATCCCGGTGTCCACGATGTAGACCGTAACGCCCTCGGCCTTGCTGGCGTACGTGTACGAGCCGTCGAGCGGGAGCTCGCGCTGGTCGATCCGGTCCAGCCCCCAGGGCGCCTGCGGCTGTGAGTCGGTGGTGCGGAACTGTGTGTCCGGCTCCACCGAGGCGACCCGGGGGTCGGCGGCCAGGACGGCGGCGCGGGCGGGGGTGGTGCGGACGGCGAAGCCGTTCAGGACGGCGTCGTAGACGGTCCCGACCTGGTCGCCGTGGTCCGCGGCCTCGGCGGCGAGGGCGCGTGTCGGGGCGCGGGAGGTGCTGTCCTTGAGGACCACGACGTAGGGGGCGGTGGCGGTGGCGGTGGCGGAGGGGGCGGAGGTGAGGGCGTGCGGTGGCAGGGCGGTGGCCACCGCCAGCAGCGCGGCGGCCGGTAGGAGCGTCGTCAGTGCGGTCATGCGGCCGATGCTCGGCGAGCGCCGGGCCGGGCGCGCGGAGGGTGCGCCGAGTGGCCGTACGACACGCCGCCGCGGGGACTACGGCGGGGTGGGCGTGCCGGTGTTGTGGGCGGGTGCGGCGCGCGGGTGTGGTGGGCCGCGCCGCGGAGGGGGTTACGGGGTGAGTGCCCAGCCGCGCATCGCGAAGACGCCCTCGTCTCGGGCGCCGGCCGAGTCGTACGTGGCGAGAGCGGCCTCGTTGTCGGTGTCGACCCCCACCCACATGCCGTAACAGCCGCGCGCCCTCGCCTCGTCGGCGAGGGCCAGGGTCAGGGCGCGGCCGATTCCGCGGCGGCGGTGTCCCTCGTCCACGGAGAGCTCGTACAGGCACATCTCCGTGCCCTTGTCGGGATGGCTCATCTCGATGCCGGAAACCATGCCGGCGGGCACGCCGTCGACGTAGGCGATGAGCATCAGATGTCCCGGGGCGGCGAGGAAGCGCTCCGACCAGTCCTCGCGGGCGGGACCGTCGAAGAGGGATTCGGCGGCAACGAGTTCGGCGGGAGTGCGGGCCCGGCGGATGTCCATGGCGGTCACGATAATGCGGGGAGGACGGATGGGGAGTTCGATTTCGGCACGCAGTGGCGGGCGGTACGGGAGCCGGTACGGCGGGCAGTCTGGCGGTGCTCACGGACGCGGCGGGCGCGGTGCTGTGCGAGGGTCGCAACGAGGCGTACGAGGAGGGGCCCGGGGCGGGACCCCTGCGGGGGACGCCGCTGGCCCATGCCGAGATGAACGTGCTCGGCGCGGCCCGGAGGGGGTGGGACCTCGGCTCGGCGGCGCTGTGGAGCACGCAGGAGCCGTGCGCGATGTGCGCGGCGGCGGCACGGTTCACGGGAGTGGGGCAGGTGCGGTACCTGGCGCCGGACCCGTGGGCACTGGCGACCGGCTCCGCGGGCGCGTCGGGAGTGGCCGAGACGGCGCCGGTCGCCGATGCGGCATGGCTGCTGGTGGCGAACGTGATGTTCCTCCGCAGCGTGGCGGTGGCGGCACCGGGCCCGGCCGAGCCGGAGATCCTCACCCACCACCGCACGGTTGAACGCGAGACGGTAGCCCTCCACGACAGCATCCCACCGGGTCTGCCGACGGCCGGGTCGCTGGAGGAGTGGCTGGCCGGGATGTGGCCGTGCGTCAGGGCGATGGCGGCGGCGCGCGGCAGGCGGCGGGCCGGGGTGTGAGCCAGGGTGTACGCCGGCCGGAGGACCGAAAGCCCGCAGCCCGCAGCCCGGGCCCCGGAGCTCGGAACCCTGCGGCCGATCAGGCTCGCAGGGCGAGGGCCGCCGCGTAGCCGACGGGGGCGGGCAGATCCGTCAGAGTCCAGCCCGGGACGCGGGCCGGGGTGGGGGCGGAGCCGACGTACGGCTCGGTCAGTCCGAGCGCCAACCCGGCGCCGGTGGCCTTGAGACAGGCCTCCTTACGGGACCAGACGCGGGCCAGCGCGGTCCGGCGGTCCGGCTCGGGCAGGACGGTCAGCTCGGCGGTCTCCGCCGGGTGCAGTGCGGTCAGCACGTCCGCCACCGCGGCGGCGCTCGGGATCCCCTCCACGTCGACCCCGACCGGCACCCCCGCGAAGGCGAAGTAGGCCATGTCCTCGCTGTGTGACAGCGAGAAGTGCGTCCCGGCCCCGGCCACGGCGGGACGGCCGTGCGGCTCACCACAGCACGGGCAGTCCTCACGGACCAGGGTGACCTTCTCCGGGGCCAGCTCCAGATAGGCGCCGAGCAGCACCCGCAGTCCGATGTGGGAGGCCAGATACCGCCGGCGGTCGGCGGGGCGCAACAGCCGCCCGGCCTTTTCGCGTTCGGCCGTGTCCAGCAGGGCCTCCGCCCGGTCGACCGGCCGGCCGCCGACCACGTCCAGCGTGGTGTCCAGGGCCCACACCACCGCGGTCGCCCCCTGGGGGAGCGCCCGGATCCGCGGTATGCCGCCGCCGAGTTGGTTCACAGTCTCGATCACCCGACGAGGGTAGACGAGGTGGTGGCCGCGGGACTGGGTACCCTCGTCCGTCCAGGACATGGGGGAATGCATCGTGCGAAGTGCCGTCGTGACGCCGGAAGGTGATCGGATCCGCTGGGTCGAGCTGCCCGGGTCAGAGCAGGAGGAGCAGGAGGAGAAGGAGCGGGGGGTTGGGACCGAGCCGGTCCGGGTGTACGTGCACGGACTCGGAGCCACCTCGCCCGCTTACTTCGCGGCGACCGCCACGCATCCGTTGCTGGCGGGGCGACGCTCACTGCTGGTCGACCTGCTGGGCCACGGGCACAGCGACCGGCCCGAGACGTTCGACTACACCCTCGAAGCGCATGCGGATGCGCTGGCGGCCGCCCTCACCGAGGCCGGTGCGGAAGGCGCCGAGCTGATCGCGCACAGCATGGGCGGCGCCGTGGCCATCGTGCTCGCCGACCGGTATCCCCACCTGGTGTCCCGGCTGGTGCTGGTCGACGCCAACCTGGACCCGATCCCACCCACCGCCGCCGCGACGGGGAGCAGCGGAATCGCCTCCTACACCGAGGAGGAGTTCCTCAACGGCGGCTGGGCCGAGGTGCGTGACCGGGTCGGCGCGCACTGGTGGGCCACGATGCGGCTGGCCGGCCGGACCGCGCTGTACCGCAGCGCCGTCCATCTCACCGCGGGCACGACGCCCACCATGAGGGAGCTGCTGCTGGAGCTGAAGATCCCGCGCAGCTACCTGCTCCCCGAGGCGGACGGACCGCTCCCGGGAGCCGACGCCCTGAAGGCGGCCGGGGTCGCCATCGTGGCCGTACCCGACTGCGGGCACAACATCATGCTGGACAACCCGGACGGCTTCGCCCGCGCCGCGGCAACCGCACTCGCCCGCGCCTAGCGCTGTCCGGCTGGCGGTGCCCGCCCTAGCCGTGCCCGGCTTGGGCATGCATCGAAATACACGCCCTAGCGGTGCACGGCCGGGGTGCCGTGGCCACCCTGGATCCTCGTGTCCGGTGACGGGGTGCCATCGGTCCAGGCGTAGACCTGCTTACCGCGCACCGCGACCTGGTACTGGTGGACGTCCCGGCACTCGGGCCGCTCCTCGGCCCGGGTGTCGCCCGGCCACCACTTGGCGCGCAGCTTCGGCCCGCCCAGCTGCTTCGGCGCGCCGGCGCCGCACTGCGGCCCGTCCAGCGGTGTCGCGCCCAGCGTGAACCGGATCAGCCGGGCCTCGCCAGTCGTGCGCGCCCGTATTCGGACGTCGGTGGCGTCCTTGGGTATCCAGGACGGCAGGACGAACGCACGCCTACCCCGCGTGGGCGCGTCGGCGACACTCGCGAAACGCTTGCTCTTCTCTCTGAACACACGGTCGTTGACGGTTTCGGTCACAGGGTTGGGCGGGAGGTTGGGCAGCGCGAAGGCGGCGGTGGCGAGCACTCCCACGGTGGCGGCGGCGATGACGAACGGACGGCGGTTCATGCCTCCAAGTCTGCCCACGATCCCCTGTCCGGGCGTCCCTCCCCAGGACGAATCCCATCTCTGCCGCAAGTCGCACACGCGTCATACCTGAGGTTCGGCGCGTCCTTCCGGAGAGGGGTGTTCCTCGTTCGGCGCGTGGGTGACGTGGTGCCAGGGCGACCCGACCGGCCCGCCGCACGGCCCGGCTCACCATGCTCGACTCCATCGACGCGCAGTAACCCGGCGGCCCCCGGAGCAGTTCGCCGGGGAGCGACCTGACCGCTCCCGGCCCCAAAGGAACGCCATGCGCCGTCGTCGTCCCGCTGCCCCTGCCCCTGCCCCCGCCCCTGTTCTTGCCTCCGCTGTCGCGGCCGCGACGGCGCTGCTCGTCCTCGCGCCCCCGGCATCGGCGGCCCCGACGGACAAGCCGCAGGTGCTGAGTCGCTGGACGCAGACCAGCGCGGCCAGCCACCGGGCGTGGGCCGAGGCGCGCGAGAAGCGGAACGCCTGGACGGCGTACGGTTTCGACTGGACGACGGATTACTGCACGTCCTCCCCGGACAACCCCTTCGGCTTCCCCTTCCACCGGGCCTGCGCCCGCCACGACTTCGGCTACCGCAACCACACGGCCGCAGGACTGTTCCGTTCCGCCAAGCCCCGCCTGGACGACGCCTTCCACGCGGACTTGAGGCGCGTCTGCGCGCAGTACTCCGGCGCGCGCAAGGCCTCCTGCGACAGCACCGCGTGGACGTACTACCAGGCCGTCAAGCTCTTCGGCATCTCCTGACCGAGCGGCAGGAGAGAGACCACCGAGGCCGCCGTCCCCCCACGACCCCACCGCCGCCACGGACACGGACACGGACACACCAAGCAGCGACCGTCGGATGGCCACCCAGCACCTGGCGATTTCGGAGTCCGCCATCGGCCGCCCCGCTGTCGCGGCAGGCGAGTCGTGGGCGGCCCCACTGCTCGCCCGGCCGGTGGGTCCACGAGGGCGGCATGATCCTCACCCGCCTGGGGGAATCTCGACACCGCCGAGGAGCACCTGCACCTCGCCCTCGGCATCCACGGCCTCGACCGCCGCCGCACCCGCGCCATCGTCCTCGCCGACCTCGGCGCCGTACGGCTGCGCCAAGGCGATGTGGACGGTGCGATGGCGACCTGGAACGACTTCCCGGAATGTGCCGAGGGAATCCGCTCGGTGAAGGTCCAGGCCGCCCCCCCGCGACATGCGGGTACGGCTGCGCCGGTACAGGGGGTGCCGGAAGCGCAGGCGCTGCGGGAGAAGGCCGGGCGGTTGAGCGCCTGACAGTGCCAGCTCGTGGCGCGTGACGGGCTCAAGTCCGGCGACCTCCGTTTCCCGGAGAGCAGGGTGGGCTGCTCGCCAGGTCGGTCTTCCGGCGCGTCTGGAGCAAAGCTCGTGAGGCGGTAGTCGACGAACACGCGTGCGTCTCGCCCGTCCGCGCGTGCGTGTTCGTCCTCCGGCGCACCTGCCTGACGAGCCGGCCGAACAACGGACTCCCGTCGGCCTACGTCGCCGCGTGCGCGGGCGATAGCGTCCCCATCCGCTCGCCTCTTATGTCTGATATATCACCGGTCGGCTGGCCGACTTCCAGAAATGCAATAAGGGTCCGTACGAGTTGCCCGCGGTGGCCCCGCCGGCGGATCGGTCGCGGCGGAATTCCGGGAGGTTTTCGGGAAGAGCAGCCGCCAAGGGCCGTCCGAAGCCGGGTTCTGCCGGGCTGCCGCCCTCACGGCAAGGGCGGCCCAGGGGCTTGCGCCACCGCTACGGCGACCGCGTCAAAGCGCCGCTGACCTGTACGAAAGCCCCCCGCGAGGGAGGGCTCGGGGTGACGGAGAAAGAGTGCCCCCGGCAGGACTCGAACCTGCGGCCAAGTGCTTAGAAGGCACCTGCTCTATCCACTGAGCTACGGGGGCCGGAAGGTGGCCGTGGTGGCCTGGAGCCCCGGGGTGGGGGTGGGACTGTGGTCCGTGCCGGGTCAAGGATAGGGCTCCGGTCGCCTTGTCCCGGTTGCTTCACTCGCGTGCCACGATGTGGAGGTTCGGTGAAGCGGTCCCGATAATCGCAGGCAGGTGCGATTCTCGCACCGCTTTTGCGCCGCGGCGCCCTGGGTGTTGTGTACTCGTTATGCCTGCGTCCCACTCGTCTGCTCTGCCCGGAATGTCCCGCCGAAGTAGCGATCGGCGCGCAGAGGACGTATAAGCTTCAAAAATGGCCCTAAATTGGGCATTCTTCGCATGTGGTGACCTTGGATGTACGGCCTCAGCTGCTCGATGCCCTGTCCGCCCTGCGCGACCGGGTCGCGTCCGTGCGTCTGCCGCTGCCTCTGCCCGGCGCCCCGCGCGCCCGCCAGACCAGAGCTGAGCTGCTCGCGCAGCTCGACGACTACCTCGTACCCCGGCTGAAGGCGCCCGAGGCGCCGCTGCTCGCCGTCGTCGGCGGGTCCACCGGGGCCGGTAAGTCCACCCTCGTCAATTCCCTCGTAGGCCGACAGGTCAGCGAAGCCGGAGTGCTGCGTCCGACCACGCGCACCCCGGTGCTCGTCTGCCATCCGGATGATCATCACTGGTTCGCCGGGATGCGGGTACTGCCCGATCTGATGCGGGTCTGGGTGCCGCACACGGAGGAGGACGTGGCCCCCGGGGCCAAGAACCGGGCCCGCGATCGGGGAACCGGGAGAGGGGGTGGGAGCGGGACCGGGAACGGCCGCGGGCACACCCACGCGACCCGGGAGATGCGGATCGAGACCGTCTCCAACCTGCCGCGCGGCCTCGCCATCCTCGACGCCCCCGACATCGACTCCCTCGTGGTGGAGAACCGCACCCTCGCCGCCGAGCTCATCTGCGCCGCCGACGTCTGGGTCATGGTCACCACCGCCTCGCGCTACGCCGACGCCGTGCCCTGGCACCTGCTGCGCACCGCCAAGCAGTACAACGCCACCCTGGTCACCGTCCTCGACCGGGTCCCGCACCAGGTGCTGGCCGAGGTCTCACGGCAGTACGGGGCCCTGCTCACCCGGGCCGGCCTGGGCGACGTACCGCGCTTCACGGTGCCGGAACTGCCCGAGTCGGCCGGCGGGGGCGGCCTGCTCCCGGCCAGTGCCGTCGCGCCGCTGTACGCCTGGCTCGCCCACCACGCGCAGGATCCGGCCGCCCGGCAGTACGCCGTCGGGCGTACCGCGCTCGGCGCGCTGGACTCCCTCCGACGGCGGATGCCGGAGCTGGCCTCCGCCGTCGCCGCCCAGTACGCCGCCGCCGTACGGCTGACCTCGGCCGTGGAGGACGCGTACAGGCGGGAGGGCAAGCGGGTCCGCAACCGGCTCGACCACGGCGCGGTACTCGCCGGGGACGCGCTCACGCGGTGGCGCGGCTACCCGCTCGACACCAGCGCCGACGAACTGCTGGACTCCCTCGCCGAGTCCCTCACCGCCCTGCTCCAGTGCGCCGTCGCCGCCGCCGACGAGCGGATCGCCGAGGCCTGGCGGCGCGAGCCGGCCGCCGGTGCGGTGCCCCTGCCGGCGCCCGACAGGGAAGCGGGGGAACGTATCGGCATGGCCGTACGACGCTGGCGGCGCGTGCTGGAGGAACTCGCCGAGGAGGAGGTCGCGCGGCTCGACAAGCAGCCCGCGCCCGACCCGGACGGCGTCGCGGCCCTCCTCGTCGCCGCCCTCCTCGGAGGCAAGCGGGCCCGGCCCGCGGGGGAGAAGCTCGCCGAGCGGATCGGCGTACAGGCCGCTCTGCGGCTGCGCGACCGGGGCGGGGAGCTGGTCGGCGAACACCTGGACCAAGTGCTGCGCGCCGAACGGGACCGCCGCCTCGCCCCGCTGGAGGCGCTCGAAGTGACCCCGGAACCGCAGGCCGAACTGATCGCCGCGTTGTCCGTACTGCAGAAGGAGAGGTGACGCGGTGACCACCCTGACCGACCGAGCCGACGACGACCGCTGGGACGACGGATTCATCGCGCGATCCCGCCACCGGGCCGCCGGCCGGGGCGCGGAGAACGGCGCCGACGAGGGTGACGAGGGCGACGACGCGCTCGTACGGGCCGTCTCCGGCGCCGGCAACGACGGCGGAAAGGCGTCCGCGCCCCCGCTCAGCCCCGAGGGGCGGGCGCTGCGGGCGCGCCTGGACGCGCTGCGCCAGCTGGTGGGGCTCTCCCGGACCAGGCTCGACGGCAAGACCCTCGCCGAGGCGGGACGGGTGCTGGACGAGGCGGCGGCGCGACGCGGGCTGTCACCCCAGCACACGGTCGTCGCGATCGCCGGAGCCACCGGAAGCGGCAAGTCCACACTCTTCAATTCACTCGCAGGAGTGCAGATCTCCGAGACCGGCCTGCGTCGCCCCACGACCGCCGCGCCCATCGCGTGCAGTTGGTCCGACGGGGCGGCCGGACTGCTGGACCGGCTGGAGATCCCCGGGAGGCTGCGGCGCCGGCCCCGCGAGACCCCGGAGGCGGAGGCACTGCGCGGCATGGTCCTCGTCGACCTGCCGGACCTCGACTCGGCGGTCGGCGCGCACCGGGACCACGTGGACCGGGTACTGGCGCTGGTCGACGCGGTGGTGTGGGTGGTAGACCCGGAGAAGTACGCGGACGCCGTGCTGCACGAGCGGTACCTGCGGCCGCTGGCCGGGCACGCCGAGGTGACCTTCGTCGTACTGAACCAGGTGGACCGGCTGCCCGGCGAGTCCGCCGACCTCGTACTGGACGACCTGCGCCGGCTCCTCGACGAGGACGGCATCGCGCTCGGCGAACACGGCGAGCCCGGCGCGACCGTGCTCGGACTGTCCGCGCTCACCGGGGAGGGCGTCGCGGAGCTGCGCGAACTCCTCGGGCAGTTCACCCAGGAGAAGGGCGCCGCGACCCGCCGCATCTCCGCCGACGTCGACCGGGCGGCCACGCGCCTGCGGCCGCTGTACGTGGCCGACGGGCACTCCGGGCCGGAGATCGGGGAGGCGGCGCGCGCCGAGTTCGAGGACCGGCTCGCGGAGGCGGTCGGGGCCTACGCGGCCGGGCTCGCCGCCGAGCGGGCCTGGCGGCGCAATGCCGGCAAGGCGTGCGGGACGCCCTGGCTGCGGCTGTGGCGGTGGTACGAGAGCCGCCGCGCCCCGCGCACGCTGTCCGGACTGGCCGCCCTGGCGGCCATCGGCGGCGGCCGGGGTTCCGTGGCGGCGCAGGCGCCGGTCGAGGAGGAGGTGACCGCGCGTCAGCGGGTGGAGCAGGCCGTACGGGCGGTCGCCGACGGGGCGGTCACCGGGCTGCCCGAACCCTGGGCGCAGGCGGTACGGGAGACCGCGGTGCGCGGCGCCGAGCAGCTTCCGGAGGCACTGGACGAACTGGCGGTGACCCTTGGGGCGGCGGTCGCGGTGCCGAGGGTCAAGCCCCCGAGGCCCACGTGGTGGCCGGCGGCCGTGCTGGCGCAGGCGGCCATGACGCTGGTCCAGATCTACGGCGGGCTGTGGCTGGCGGGACAGATCATCGGGGTCCTGGAGCCGGAGCTGATGCCGCCGGTGCTGCTGATGGTGGCGGGCATCGTGGGCGGACCGCTGGTGGAGTGGGCCTGCTCGATCGCGGCCCGGGGCCCGGCCCGGCGGTACGGGCAGGACGCGGAGCAAAGGCTGCGGCAGGCGGCGGCCGGGTGCGGGCGGGCCCGGGTGCTGGAGCCGGTGGCGGCGGAGCTGCTGCGCTACCGGGAGGTGCGCGAGCAGTATGCGGCGGTGGCCGCAGGGGGGACGAAGTTGTCCACAACCCGCCAGTAATCCACAGGCCGGAGCGGGAATCGGCAGGCGGCCCCAGCCTGGTTCGTACCGCGTGCGGATGGTCCGTGCGGGTACGGAACGTGGAGGAGGGCGGCCGGGATGAACGACACCCTGGTGACGCTGGTGGGCTGTGTGGCGACCCAGATCGACTACAAGGAGACGGTGAACGGTCCGTCGGCGAGGTTCCGTTTCGCGGTGACGCCACGGTATTTCGATCGGCGCAAAGACGCCTGGACCGATGGTGTCACCAGCTTCTACACCGTGTGGGCGCGGCGGACGCTCGCGCTGAATCTGGCCGGTTCGGTATCGGTCGGGGAACCGCTGGTGGTGCACGGGCGGCTGCGGGTCCGGGAGGATCCGCCCGAAGGGGAGGGCAATCGCTGGTTTTCGGCGGAGATCGACGCGACCGCCATCGGGCACGACCTGAATCGCGGGACGGCCGCCTTCCGCCGCGTCGTCAAGACGGACACGCCACTGATGGCCACTCAGAAGGCTCCGGTGGTCTGAGTGTTCGGGGCAGTTAGGATTCCCCGGTACTCACGGGCACCAGGGTCTTTGGCCCGAAGGGGAAGACTGTGTCGATTGCCGTTCCCGCATCCTCCGCTCCTCAATCCGCTCCTCAATCCGCCCCCGGTGTCCCCTCGGATGCCGCATCGGATGCCACACCTGAGGTCAGATCTGACGTCAGATCTGACGTCAGATCCGATTCCGCACCTGGATCTGATTCCGCTCCTCCTTTTTCCTCCCGTTCTCTTACAGCGGCTCTTACGGCGGCTCTGGCGGCGTCTCCTGCGTTTTCCGCCGCCGTACGGGCCTCCGCGCGGCGACCGCTGGCGGTGGCCCTGCTGGCCGCGGCCCTCACCGCCGCGCCCGGCGCCCAGGCGGCCGCCGATTCCGGCCCGGTGGCGTCCCGGTCCCCGGAGGGTGCGAGCGCCGTGCTGGACGGGCTGAAGACGTACGGGCAGGCGGTCCTGCACTCCGGTGACGGGTCGATCCGGCACATCCCGGCCGGGCTCTACGAGATGCGGGTGGACGGCGGCGGGATGCTCCAGACCTACGGGGTCGGCGTCGCGGGCAATGCGCAGCCGCAGGCCCGGTACACGGAGAGCGGCTGGAACGGCAGCGCCCTCGCCCGCAACGGTGAGGCGGGCCGGATCCGCTGGGTCCTGGAGCACTCCTATCCGCAGCTGAACGACCTGGCGGGGCTCGCCGAGGCGGCGGGGGCCGGAGCACTCACGGCGGAGAGCGCGGCGGCCGGCACCCAGGTGGCGATCTGGCGGCTGGCGGACGGGGCGCGGGTGGAGGCCGCGGACCCGTCGGCGGAGAAACTGGCCGACTATCTGCAGCGGGAGGCCAAACGGCTGCCGGAGCCGCCGGCTTCGCTGGGGCTGGATCCCGGGGACGTGTCGGGGCCGGTGGGCACCCGGCTCGGACCGGTGACGGTGCGGACCGGAGCGCAGAGCGTGTCGGTCATCCCGGACGCGGCGGCGGTCGCGATGGGTGTGCGGGTGGTGGACGCCGAGGGGCGGCCGCTGGACACCGCCGGGAACGGGAGTCGGCTGTACTTCGAGGTGCCCGCCGGTACCCCCGACGGGGTGGCCTCGGTCACCGTCCACGGTGCGACCAAGGTGCCGGTCGGGCGGGTCTTCACCAGCGGGGTGCCGGACCAGGCGCAGATCGTGGCCGGCTCCAGCGTGTCCGCGGCCGCTGCCACGGCGACGGCGCTCTGGCCGCAGCCACCGGCGGTCCCGGCGGGCACGGGCCCGGACGCGGCGACGGGCACGGTGACGGGCACGACCTCGGGCACGGCAGCCGGCTCGGCGGCGGTGACGCTGGGCACGCGGTCCGCCTCCGCCTCGGAGGGCACCCCGGAGGAGGAACGCCTGGCCTCCAGCGGCAGCTCGGCGGCCACGCCCGTCATCGCCTCGCTGGCGGTGGGACTGGTGGTCCTGGGCGGCATGGTGGTCCTGCTGCTCCGCAAGCGCCCGCTGGACGAAGAGGATCAGCTCTAGAAGAGGATCAGGCCGGGCCCGAGGGGTGCCCGGCCTGGCGTCCGGCTGGCCGGTGAGGTCCGGCCTGGCCGGGGCCGGGCCGGCCAGACGGCCCGGGGGGCTCGGCGGGCCGGGTGACGACCGGGGGGCCGGGATGGGCCGGGCGGACCGGGTGGGTCGGTCGGACAGGTTGAGGCCGGGGGGACGGGGGTGGGCCGGGTGGGGGCCCGGTCGATTCTGTTCCGTGGGTTCGGGTAGAGGCAGGGAATGGCTGATCAAGAGCTGACCTGGCGAGGCGCGGTCGTGCGGTGGGACCGCCAGTTGTTCGACGTGGTGGCGCGTAGGCACTGGCCCGGGGCGGACCGGGTGCTGCCCAGGCTCGGACGGGCCGCGAACCACGGGGTGCTGTGGGGGGCGGCCGCCGCGACGATGGGCGTCTTCGGATCGGCCGGGGCCCGCAAGGCCGCCCTGCGCGGAATCGCCTCGCTGGCCCTGGCCTCCGCGACCATCAACACCGTCGGCAAGTGGTCCGTACGCCGACCGCGGCCGCTGCTGGAGGGTGTGCCCGCGGTGCGGCAGCTGGCGACGCAGCCGCAGACCACCTCCTTCCCGTCCGGGCACTCGGCTTCGGCCTTCGCCTTCGCCACCGGGCTGGCGCTGGAGTCCCCGTTCTGGGGCGCCGTGCTGGCTCCGGTTGCCGTGTCCGTCGCCTTCTCCCGCGTGTACACCGGGGTGCACTACCCCTCCGACGTGGCCGCGGGCGCGGCGCTGGGCGTGGCCGCGGGGTTCGCCGTACGACGGCTCGCGCGGGGGGCGCGGGAGGCCCGGGTCGTGCCGGGTGACGAGCGGTCGGCCGCCGGGGCGCCCGCGCTGCCCGACGGAGCGGGGCTCACGGTGGTGGTCAACACCGGTTCGGGAAGCACCGCGGGCGCGCGGCTCGACCTACTGCGCGAGGTACTGCGCGAGCGGCTCCCCAAGGCCGAGGTGATCCCGTGCGAGGCGGGCGAGCTGTCCGCCGAGCTGGCGGCGGCGGCTTCCCGGGCCACCGTGCTCGGGGTATGCGGAGGCGACGGCACGGTCAACGCGGCGGCCACGGCGGCGCTGCGGGCCGGGGTACCCCTCGCGGTGTTTCCCGGCGGCACCCTGAACCACTTCACGCTGGACCTCGGGCTCGCCGGAGCCGAGGACACCTGCGACGCCCTGGCCCGCGGTCAGGCCGTCCACGTCGGCGTGGGTCGATTCACCCCCGGGCCGCAGGGCGAGCCCCACTACTTCCTGAACAACTTCAGCATCGGCGCCTACCCGGAGCTGCTGGGCCACCGGCTGCGGTACGGTCCCCGCATCGGCGGCGGTCCCGCCGCGCTGCTGGCGGCCTGGCGGGTGCTGCGGTCCCAGCGGCCGGTGCGGCTGCGGCTCGCCGGGCGGCCCCGGAGCGTGTGGCTGCTCTTCGCGGGCAACGGCACGTACCAGGGCACCGGCCCCACCCCCCGCCGGCGCGAGAGCCTGGGCGAGGGCCTGCTCGACGTCCGGATCGTCTACGGCGGGGGGCGCCCCGGCCCCCGCCTGCTCGCCGCCGCCCTGGCGGGGCCGCTGACGCGCTCCCCGGTCCACACCGCGACCCGCCTGCGCAGCCTGCGGGTCGCGGACATCCCGGCGGGCACCCCGCTCGCCTACGACGGCGAGTACGCCGAGGCTCCGGCAGCTCTCGTGCTGGACGAGCTGCCCGACGCGCTCACCGTCTACCGTCCGCGCTGACAGCCGCCCAAAACGGACGCTAAGGGTCCGGGTCAATCAAATGGATCGTGTCGCCCAGCTGTTCTACATTGAGCCGGTCATTGTGATCATCGGCTTTAGAACATGGGTGTCATCTGTGAAGTTGTCCCGGATTGCTGCGGCCGTCACCGCTGCCGCCATTGCTCCGGCCGTCCTGCTCGCCTCGCCGGCCTTCGCCGCCGACGGCGCTCCCGCGCAGGTCGCCCCGCCTGCGCCGAGCGCGCCCGACCAGGCTCCGGTCGACGCGGCGGACGGGAAGGCCGCCGACAAGCCGGCCGACAAGCCCGGCAACTCGGGTGAGCAGGAGGAAGAGGACCGCATCGCGGTCCTGCGGATCATGCACGCCGCCAAGCCGGGCTCCGCCGTGCGGCGCGAGGGCAGCAAGGCGCTGGACGCGGGCCCGGCGGCGGTCCGGACCTTCCTGGCGATCGGCCAGCACGTGGCCCGCGCCGAGGACGACGCGGTCGAGATCTCCCAGATCATCAACGACCCGAAGTCGGGCCGCGCGCTGCGCGAGGCGGCGAAGAAGGCCCTCAAGGGCACGCCCGCCGAACTCCGCGCGTTCCTGGAGACGGGCCAGCACACGGCCCGCGCCTCCGACGACCGCGTGGAAATCGGCCGGATCATGTCGGCCCCGGACGCCGGCCCCGCGGTCCGCGAGGAGGGTGAGAAGGCCCTCAACGGTACGCCCGCGGAGCTCCGGGCCTTCGTGGAGACGGGCCAGTACACGGCCCGCGCCGAGGACGACCGCGTGCTGCTCGCCCGCCTCGACCAGGCCGACGACGGCCCCATCCTGTCGGCGGCGATCAGCAAGCTGCTGAACGGCAGCGCGACTCCGGCCGAGCTGCGCTACTTCCTCGAGGTCACCCAGTACGAGCTGCGCGACCAGGACAACCGCGTCCGCATCGCCCAGATCATCAGCGGCGGAGGTCCCGAACTGGTGAAGGCGGGCCTCGCCGCCCTGAACGGCACCCCGGCCGACCGCGCCGAGTTCCTCAAGAACGGGCAGCACGAGGCCCGCGCGAAGGACAAGAAGGCCGCCGAGGAAGCCGCCAAGCCCGCCCCGGAGACCACCGGCAAGGGCACGGGTACCGGCACTGGCACCGCCACCGGCACGCAGCAGGTCGCGGCCACCGGGACCACCACCGCCACCGGCACCACGGGCACGACCGGCAACGGCAACGCGACCGCGAACGGCAGTGGCGGCTCGCTGGCGTCCACGGGCACCGACGCCACGGCCTGGACCGCAGCCGGTGCGGGCACCGCTCTCGCCGCGGGCGCGGGCCTGGTGCTCGCCGCGCGCCGGCGCCGCCAGGACCTCGGCGCCTGACCGGCACCCCACGCACCACCCGTACCCAGGCACCACCCGTACCCACACACCACCCGTACCCAGGCACCACCCGTACCCAGGCACCGCAGGTACCAAGGCACCACCCGCACCACAGGCGCCACACGCCCCGCGCAGGGGGCGTGCGAGGGGCGCGGCCCGAGGGTCGCGCCCCTCGCACGCCCACCCGTACCTCGCCCCAGGTCAGGGCGCCGGGATGATACGGGTTTCCCCCGGGGGATGGACGTCAGGCAAGATGGGGTGTATCTGCCTGCCCACCCATCGATCTGCCGGACGGTTTCTCTTGGCTGAGTTCATCTACACCATGCGCAAGACGCGCAAGGCGCACGGCGACAAGGTGATTCTTGATGACGTCACCCTGAACTTCCTGCCCGGCGCGAAGATCGGTGTGGTCGGCCCGAACGGCGCCGGTAAGTCCACCGTTCTGAAGATCATGGCGGGCCTGGAGCAGCCGTCCAACGGCGAGGCCTACCTCTCGCCGGGGTACAGCGTCGGCATCCTCATGCAGGAGCCCAAGCTCGACGAGTCGAAGACCGTCCTGGAGAACGTCCAGGACGGCGCCGCCGACACCATGAAGAAGCTGCACCGCTTCAACGAGGTCGCCGAGCTGATGGCGACCGACTACTCGGACGCGCTCCTCGACGAGATGGGCAAGCTCCAGGAGGACCTGGACCACGCCAACGCCTGGGACCTCGACGCCCAGCTGGAGCAGGCCATGGACGCCCTGGGCTGCCCGCCCGGCGACTGGCCCGTCACCAACCTCTCCGGTGGCGAGAAGCGCCGCGTGGCGCTCTGCAAGCTGCTGATCGAGGCCCCGGACCTGCTCCTCCTCGACGAGCCCACCAACCACCTCGACGCCGAGTCGGTGAACTGGCTGGAGCAGCACCTCTCGAAGTACGCGGGCGCCGTGGTGGCCGTCACCCACGACCGGTACTTCCTGAACAACGTCGCCGAGTGGATCCTCGAGCTCGACCGCGGCCGCGCGCTGCCCTACGAGGGCAACTACTCCACGTACCTGGAGAAGAAGGCCACCCGCCTCAAGGTCGAGGGCCGCAAGGACGAGAAGCGCCAGAAGCGGCTCAAGGAAGAGCTGGAGTGGGTGCGGTCCAACGCCAAGGGGCGTCAGACCAAGTCCAAGGCGCGTCTGGCCCGCTACGAGGAGATGGCGGCCGAGGCGGACAAGATGCGGAAGCTGGACTTCGAGGAGATCCAGATCCCGCCCGGCCCGCGCCTCGGTTCCATCGTCGTCGAGGTCAACAACCTCTCCAAGGCCTTCGGCGACAAGGTGCTGATCGACGACCTGTCCTTCACCCTCCCGCGCAACGGCATCGTGGGCATCATCGGCCCCAACGGCGCCGGCAAGACCACGCTCTTCAAGATGATCCAGGGCCTGGAGACGCCGGACTCCGGTGCCATCAAGGTCGGCGACACGGTCAAGATCAGCTACGTCGACCAGAGCCGCGCCAACATCGACCCCAAGAAGACCCTCTGGGCGGTCGTGTCGGACGAGCTGGACTACATCAACGTCGGCCAGGTCGAGATGCCGTCCCGCGCGTACGTCAGCGCCTTCGGCTTCAAGGGCCCGGACCAGCAGAAGCCGGCCGGTGTCCTCTCCGGTGGTGAGCGCAACCGCCTCAACCTGGCGCTGACCCTCAAGGAGGGCGGCAACCTGCTGCTCCTCGACGAGCCCACCAACGACCTCGACGTCGAGACGCTCTCCTCCCTGGAGAACGCCCTGCTCGAATTCCCCGGTGCGGCCGTGGTCATCTCCCACGACCGTTGGTTCCTCGACCGGGTCGCCACGCACATCCTCGCGTACGAGGGCGACTCCAAGTGGTACTGGTTCGAGGGCAACTTCGAGTCGTACGAGAAGAACAAGATCGAGCGTCTCGGCCCGGACGCGGCCCGTCCGCACCGTGCCACCTACAAGAAGCTCACCCGAGGCTGAGAAGTATGGCCAGACATCACTACCAGTGCCCCCTGCGCTGGTCGGACATGGATTCCTTCGGCCACGTCAACAACGTGGTGTTCCTCCGCTACCTGGAGGAAGCGAGGATCGACTTCATGTTCCGGCTCGCGCCGGGGGAGGGCAGCGAGTCCTTCACGGGCGGGTCCGTCGTGGCCCGCCACGAGATCGACTACAAGCTGCCCCTCGTGCACCGGCACGAGCCGGTGCTCATCGAGTCCTGGGTGACCCGGATCGGCGCCGCGTCCCTGACCATCGGCTACGAGGTCAAGGACGAGGCGACCGAGGACGCGCCCGAGAAGATCTACGTGCGTGCCTCGACCGTGGTCGTGCCGTACAACCTCGCCGAGGGGCGGCCCCGCCGCATCACGGCCGAGGAGAGGCACTTCCTGGAGAAGTACCTCGACGAGCCCGCCACCTCGCGCTCCGAAAGGCGCCTCGCCGCATGAACGAGCGGCTGCACTTCGCCGACTCCGGGGAGGCGGCGGACCTCGCCGCCTTCCTGGGCCGGCTGGTGCACTACGACCGCGCCGCCGCGGTCCGCCTCCAGGGCGCACCTCCCACACCGGAGGCCGTGGGGGAGGGCGGCGGTGCGCTCGCCGTTTTCGGACGGCCCCCGTCCTTCGAGGTCCTCGCCATCCGCACGGTGCGGCTCGCCGCGCCCCTCGGCATGCCGCTGGACCTGACCGTCTCCGCCGGCGAGCTGCTGGAATCCGTGGACGAGGCGACGGCCGGGGCGACCGTGCCCGAGCCCGTCACCGGCCCGCCGTGGGCAGGGGTGCTACCGCCCCGCGGCGGCTGGCAGCAACTGCCCGGGCTGCCCGGCCCCGAGTCGATGCTGGCGGCCGTCGCCGCCGCCGTCGCCGAGTTCCGGGCTCGCGACGAGGCCCTGCCCCCGCAGCACCGCACCCGGTCCGAGCGCGACCGCATCGGCCGCGAGATCTGGTCCCGCACGCTGGGCGACACCGCACTCCCGCTGCGCGCCGTGCACGCCGCGCAGTCCCTGGGCTTCCTGCGGCCGATACGGTCCACCGTGCCCGTCGCCGCCCCCGCACCCGGCACCCCCGCACCCGGCACCCCCGCACCCGCCGCCCCCGACCCGGTGGCGCTGCTCGCCGCCGGAAGCTGGCTCAGGCTGCGCACCCCGTACGGGTCCATCGCCACGCGCCGCCCCGGGAACACCGGCGGCCTGGGCGCCCTCCAGGTGCGGCCGGTCTAGTTCGGCTTCCGGTTCCGGTTCCGGCTCCGGCCACCGCGCCGCGCATGCCCCCGCGCCGCGCACGCCGTCCGCGCCATTCCGTGTACGCCTCAGCCCGTGGTGTTGATCATCGAAGCGGCCGCGTACGTCAGGTACCGCCACAGCTGCGCCTCGTGCTCCGGCGCCAGGCCCAGCTCGTCCACCGCGACCCGCATGTGCTTCAGCCACGCGTCGTGCGCCGCCGCGTCCACCTGGAACGGGGCGTGCCGCATCCGCAGGCGCGGGTGGCCGCGGTTCTCGCTGTAGGTCGTCGGACCGCCCCAGTACTGCATCAGGAACAGCGCGAACCGCTCCTCGGCGGGTCCCAGGTCCCCCTCCGGGTACATCGGTCGCAGCAGCGGGTCCTCGGCGACGCCCTGGTAGAAGCGCCGGACGAGACGGCGGAAGGTGTCCTCGCCGCCCACCTGCTCGTAGAAGGTCTGCTCCTGAAGCGTGCCCCGCGGAATCTCATTCACCAGACCATCGTCTCAGACGCCCGGACGGAGGACCCGAGTCCTAGGACCACGCCCGTGCGCGTTCGCATGCCGGGGCCGCCCGCAGCACAGTGGAGGCATGGGTGCGCACTCCTCACACACCGGGGCACGCGATCTGCGGGAGACCGCACACGCCGCCCAGGTACGGGAGCTGACCGCCGCCGGGGTGCTGGACGACCCCGCCTGGCGGGCGGCCTTCACGGCCGTGCCCCGGCACGTCTTCGTCCCCTGCTTCTGGACCGGCCGCGGCGCCGGCCACGAACGGCTCTGGGCCGAGGACTCCGACCCCGAGCGGCGGGCCCGCTGGCTGCGCGGGGTCTACGCCGACACGCCCCTCGCGACCCGGCTGCGCGACGGTGAGCTGGTCTCCTCCAGCAGCCAGCCGTCCCTGATGGCGAAGATGCTGGACGCGCTGGAGGTGCGCGACGGCGACAACGTACTGGAGATCGGCGCGGGCACCGGCTACAACGCCGCCCTGCTCTGCCACCGGCTCGGCGATGACCTGGTCACCACCGTGGACCTGGACGAGGAGATCACCGAGTCCGCGCGGGCGCACCTGGCCCAGCTCGGCTACCGGCCGACCGTGGTCACCGGGGACGGGGCCCGCGGCTGCCCCTCGCGGGCGCCCTTCGACCGGATCCTGGTGACCTGCACACTGCCGCTGATCCCGTACGCCTGGCTCGGGCAGTGCCGGCCCGGGGCGAGGATCCTGGCCCCCCTGTCGACCGGGCTGATCGCGCTCACGGTCCGGGACGCCGACTTCGCCGAGGGCCGCTTCCTGCACACCTCGGCGTACTTCGTCCCCTTGCGCGGAGCGACGGCGGCGCCCGCCCCGGCCGAGGTCCCGCACGGGATCCCGTACGAGCTGGTGGAGAACGAGCGCTTCCAGTTCATGCTCATGCTGACGGCGGGTGTACTGCACCCCCGCGAGGCCCTCGATCTGTGGCGGCGCGAGGGCCGGCCGGCCCGCGAGCGCTTCGGGGTCACGGTCAGCGCCGAGGGCCAGTGGTCGTGGCTCGACGACCCCCAGGGGCCGTACGCCTGGCCCCTGGGCGAGGCGCGGACCGGCTAGCCGCGGCGGACGGTGATCGTGGTCCAGGCGCCGACGTGGACGCGGTCGCCGTCGGTGAGCGGGACCGGGACGTAGGGCTGGATCGGCTCCTCGCCGCCGTTGATGGTGGTGCCGTTGGTGGAGTTCTGGTCCACCACGGCCCAGCTGTGGTCGGGCTGCTGAACCAGGACCGCGTGCTGGTGGGAGACGCCCGGGTCTTCCGGGGGCACCGACAGGTCGATGTCCGGCGACTCGCCCGTGGAGGCGCGGCGGCGGCCGATGGTGATCTGGCCGCCGGTGAGCGGCAGGTGCTGCTCCGGGGAGTAGGCCGGCAGGTTGAGTCCGGCGGCCTCGGGGCCGCTGCGCTGCATCATCGCCATGAAGTACGAGCGGTCCGGGCCGATCGTCGCGGTCCAGGAGCCGCCGCCCTGGAGCGGGAAGGACTGCTGCTGCGAAGGCTGGTACTGCTGGTACTCCTGGGGAGGCGGCTGCTGCTGGTACCGGGGCTGCGGAGTCTGCTGGTACTCGTGCTGTTGCTGTTGCTGTTGCTGTTGCTGTTGCTGTTGCTGTTGCTGTTGCTGTTGCTGTTGCTGCGGCTGCGGCTGCGGCTGCGGCTGCTGGTGTGAGGGCTGCTCGTGTACGGGAGGCGGCAGCAGCCAGTCGTCCTCGCGCTGAAGGGGCTCGGCCGCGCGGTTGACCCGGGACGGCCGGGAGCCCTGGTACTCGAAGTGGTCCTGGGAGTAGGAGCCCGGCGGCTGCACGGGCGGCGGCGGCGGGGGAGGCGTGGCGCCGGCCTCCGGGCCGCGCGCGCCGGCTCCCGTTTCCGGGGCGAGCGGCGTGTACGGAGTCGCCGTACGGGTCAGGAAGTTGTACCGGCACTCTTCGCAGAAGGGGGCCATGGCCTCGCGCGGCGTCCGGCACTGCGGGCAGAGCTCGGCGTGGGCGGTGGGCTCGCCGGCGCTCGGGGGGAAGCCGTAGCCGTAGGAGGGCGGCGCCGCGGGGGTGCTCTCGGGGGCGGTCATGCGGTGGCCGCAGACCTCGCACCAGTCGTCGGACGCGGACTGGTGCCCGTTCGGGCAGGTCGGCATGGCGGCGCTTCCCCCTTCTTCTCCCTGCGTCATCGCGTCAGGTTCTCAGGTCTTCTTCACTCGGACGGTCTGTGTCGAACGCGTTTCAAGAGTCATCTCGTCGGCATCGGCGACCTTCGCTTTCAGCCGCACAGTACCCGCCGCCGCGTCGACGACATCCACCACCTTCGCCAGCAGTTTGGCAGTGTCCGCGTTCCCGGAGGCACTGGCCAGCTGTACGGCGCGCCCGAGTTTCGCCGTGGCACCGTCGATATCACCCACTTTGCGGGCTTCCAGGCCCAGCTGGATGGCCTGTGCGAGCTCCGCTTGCCCGGTGTAGTGGGCGACCTGCGGGTTGATGGCGGTGGAGGCGGCGAGGTCGTTCGTCCACACCGCGCGCACCAGGCCCTGCGCGAGGACGGTCGGCGGTTCGGCCGCCGCCGGTCCTGTCGTCCCCGCCGCTCCCGTCGGCCCGGGCGCTGGGGGCAGGATGAGCGAGGCCCGAGCGGCGAGCATCTCCTGCCCGACGGTCGCGCTCGGGACGCGGACGCAGACGTGGTACTCGCGGGACTCGTCGCCCCACGAGCCGGTCGGGTAGTCGCCGGCGCGCGGGCCCGCCTCGGTGCGGCGGGCGGTCAGGTCCTGGACGGTGGGCGAGACCTGCTTGACGTACTGGATCTCCACGCCGACCGGGGTCCACAGGCGCAGCGCGACATCCGCGACCTCCTTGCCCATGACGTTCTCCATCATGCGCGTGAAGTCCCCGGTGAGGTGGGCCGGATCGGCCACGATGTCGGCGGAGCCGAGCAGCGCGTTCGCGATGCCGGTCACCTCCTTGACCTCCCAGTCGGTGCCCACACCGCGGGCGTCGCAGGTGAAGCGGCCCGCGCAGGCGTCGAGGGTGGCGCGCAGAACGGCCGGGTCCTCGTGCTCGTTGCGGCCGTCGGTGAGCAGGATGCCGTGCCGTAGGGCGGCGGGGGACTGGCGCAGCAGCCCGTCGGCGAGGCGCAGCCAGGTGCCGATGGCGGTGCCGCCGCCGGAGTGGAGGCCGCGCAGGGCCTCCTTGGCCTGGGCGCGGGTGGCCGGGTCGGCGACGGCGAGGCGGCCCTGGCCCGGGTAGACCTCCTTCGCCACGTGCGTACCGGCGATCACGGCGAAGGAGGTGCCGTCGCGCAGGGTGTCCACGGCCGCGGCCGTGGCCTCGCGGGCGCCGCGCATCTTGTCGGGCGGGTACTCCATGGACCCCGAGCAGTCGACCATGATCACGACGGCTGCCGCGCCGTGGGCCGCCGCCGCGCGGGTGGCGGCGGCGCCACCGGAGGCGGTGACCGTGACGATGGCGTGGACGTCCCGCCCGCCCTCGGGGAGGAACTCGTTCTGGTACACCTCCACGCTGAAGCGCGGGGCGCTCGGCTTGGCGAAGTTCGCCATCGGCTGGACTCCTAGGGGCTCGGGCGGGCGGGTCGGGCGGGCAGGCGCGCAGGCGCGCAGGCGGGTCGGCCGGGCAGGCGGGTCAGACCTGGGGACGCGCTTCCGCTTCCGCTGCCGGTTCCGATCGGTGTTCCGGTTCCGGTTCCGCCGGTGGCTCCGTTCGCGCGGCCGGTTCGCGGCCCGGACCGGGACCCGGGGGCGCGGCGAACGGCACGATGGCCACGGTCACGTTGTCATGGCCGCCGCCGTCGAGGGCGTGTCCCACCAGGACCTGCGCGCTGTGCAGGGGCCGGGCTGCGGCGTCGACGGGCAGTACCTGGGCCATCTCCCGAGCGGATTCGGCGTAGTTCCACAGGCCGTCGGTGCAGACCACGACCACACCGGCGTGGTCCGGCTTGAAGGTGGCGGTGTGCGGTTCGAGGTCGTAGGCGTCCGCGCCCAGCCAGCCGGTGATGGCGTGCGCGCGGACATCGGCGTACGCCTCGGCCTCCCCCATGAGACCGGCGGCGACCATCTGCGCAGCCCAGGAATCGTCTTCCGTGAGGCGGCGGGGCAGGGCGGCGCGGTCGTCGGGAACCCAGTAGGCGCGGCTGTCGCCCACCCAGCCGATGGTCAGCAGGCCGCCGCTGACGACGGCGCCGACCAGGGTGCAGGCGGGGGCGTTCTGCGCGCCCGGGCTCGGCGGCGCGAGGGCGTTCACGGCGGTGGCGGCGGCCAGGATCGCCTCGTGCATGGCCTCTTGGGGGTGCGTGCCGCGGGGGAGGGCGTCGAGCAGAGCCTCGTTGGCGGCGCCGGCCGCCGCAGCCGATGCCTCGTCGGGGCGGCTCGCGGAGGAGACGCCGTCGCAGACGATAGCCACGGTGGCGGCGGAGCCGTCGGGCAGGGCGGTGGCCGCCACGGCGAACGAGTCCTCGTTGCGGTGGTGGCGCAGCCCGCGGTCGCTGACGGCGGCGACGCTGCCGAGCTCCTCTTCGAGGTGGTCGCGCTCGCGGGGCTGGGCGTGCCCGCAGTGCTCGCAGTACCCGTCGGTGTCGACCTGCCCGGCCCGGCAGGCGACGCAGGTCTTGGCACCGACCGCGGGCCCCTGGGGGCTGTCGGCGTGCGGAGGTTCGTGCGGAGGCTCGTGCGTGGGTTCGTGCGCGGGTTCCCGCGGAGGTGCGTGCGGGGGTTCGTGTCCCGCGCCCGTGCCGTCGTCCGGGGACCCGGCCGCGCCCCAAGGGGTTCCCTCGGGCGGTGTCGCGCCACCCGCAGGACCCGGTGTGGCCGCGCCGTACGGGGCTTCGCCCGGCCCCCACGGGGTCCCCTCGGGGGGCGACCCGGCGCCGGCGCGCAGGTCGTACCGGGCCGCGGGCTCGTCCGCCCGGCCCCGCGGGGCAGTGCCGTACGGGGCTTCGCCCGGGCTCGGCTCCGGCTCCGCCGGGTTCGTCGCGGCCCAGCCTCCGGGGTCGTCGACCAGGGTCGGCGCCGCGGCGGCCACGCTGCCCCAGCCGGGGGCGGGCTCGCCGACGCCGCGGGCCCCGCCGGATACGGGGCTCCCGTACCCGCCCGCAGAGGGGGCCGGGAGGGGGCCCGGCGCACCGCTCGCGCGGGTACCCCCGGCCGGGGCGTCCGGCGCCGGGGTGATCGGGAGGGTGGGCCGGGGGTCGGACGGCGGAGGGCCGCCGACGGCGTAACCGCAGACGCCGCAGAAACGGTCACCCTCCTCGAAGGGTTCCGCGCAGCTGGGGCAGCCCGACAGCCGATGCATCGACATCACTCACACCCACGTCCGGGGACGGAAACGGTTTGCCCGCTCCACCAGTTCGATCCTCTCCTCGCCCCGCTGCGCCAGCCGTGCGAGAACGCGGTACGAGCGCTCCAGGCCGAAGCGCAGGCTCCGCTCGTCCAGTTGACTGCCGAGCAGCGAGGTCCGGCCGGGGTCGGAACCCCGGCTCCCCGACAGTACCCAGTCCAGCGCCGAGCCCAGAACCTCGGTGGCGAGCCGTTCGAGCCGCTCCGGGTCCAGCCCGAGCCGCCGCAGCGCCTCCACCTGGTCGGAGGCGGCCACCAGATCGGGCAGCAGCGGCTCGTGAGGGGACCGGTCGCGCAGACGTGCGCGCACGGCCGCCACCCGCGCGGCCGTGTAGTGAATCGACGCCTCCGGTACGGATTCCAGCGTGCGCACGGCTCCCGCCCGGTCACCGGCGGCCAACTGGACCCGGGCCAGCCCGAAGGCCGCACTCACGAATCCCGGATCGGTGGTCCACACCAGCCGGTAGTACTCGGCCGCGTTGTCCAACTGTCCCAGGACTTCCGCGCACAGCCCGAGGGCCAGCTTCGGCGCGGGCTCGCCCGGGAAGGCGTCGTAGACCGCGTCGAAGGACAGGGCCGCGATCTCGTCCTCGCCGGTGGCCAGCGAGGCGATCCCGCGCGCCCACACCACGCGCCAGTCGTCCGGATGCCGCGCCTCCAGCTCCGTCAGGGCGGCTCCGGCCACGGACAGATCGCCCAGCTCCAGGCGGGCGCGCAGTTCCCGCAGCCGCAGCTCGGCCGAATCGGCCGGAGCCGAGCCCAGCGCGCCCAGCAGGTCGGCCGGAGCGGAGGCCAGCAGCCCGGCCAGGAAACCGGCATTGGGGTCGCCCGCGTCCACCAGCGGCACGGGCAGGGCCAGCGCGGCCTCCCGGGCGTCCAGCGGTGCCGCCGCCGTGGCGCGCGGCGGCGGTACCGGTCCGGGTCCCGCCTCCGCGCCCCTGGCCGGAGCCGACGGCGCAT
The DNA here is from genome assembly GCF_040611115.1 of Streptomyces sp. NPDC003038. Classification (NCBI taxonomy): domain Bacteria; kingdom Bacillati; phylum Actinomycetota; class Actinomycetes; order Kitasatosporales; family Streptomycetaceae; genus Streptomyces; species Streptomyces sp. NPDC003038. Next base: position 504,981 of record NZ_JBEXNN010000001.1, on the reverse strand, counting down.
CGGGGGATACCGGGGATACCGGCGCGGGCCGGGGCCCCGGCACCGGGGCCGGCGCAGCCGCCACATGCGTGGCCGCGCTCCCGAGCCCGGGCAGCGGCGGCGCCCCACCGGCCGCAGCCGAACCGCCAGGCCAGGCCGGTGACCCGGCTACGGGCGGGGCGCCCGCGGAGGAGTACGACCACGGGCCCGGTGCGCCGGGCGTTCCGATGGCCGGGGCCTGCTCGCCCGCCGGGGTTCCCGCCCGGGCGGGTGATCCGGGCCCGGGCGTGCCGCCCGGCGGGGTGCCGTTGCCGGAGGTGTGCGCCCACGGGCCCGGTGCGCCCCCCGGAATCGGGGTGCTTGCCCGCGGGCCGGCCACGGGCGTGCCCGGAGGCACGGCTGCGCTGCCCGGCGGGCTCATGCCCGCCCGTCCGCCCGGGCCGGGCAGACCGGCCGAGGCTCGCTCGGACGGACCGCGGCCGCGCGACCCCCACCACCCGCCCCGCCGGGAGGCGCCCCGTATCCCGAGCCGGGACACGTCCGACCCCGCCTCGTCGGCGAACAGCCGGGTGTCCGGAACCCGAAGCTCCGGCCCGAAGAGCGTCGACAGCTGCGGTCGCGGGGTGCCGGTCTGGAGGGCCACCACCTCGCGCAGCACGCCCGTCAGCTGGTCCGCCATCTCCTGCGCGGAGGCGAACCGCCGCCCCGGATCGGGGTCGGTCGCCCGTACGAGCAGCCGGTAGAAGGACTCGTACCGCCCGAACACCTCGATGTGCTGCGGGTCCGGCAGCGAATCCACGAACACATTGGTGTAGCCCTGGAAGTCGAAGGTCAGGACGGCCAGGGTCCGCGCCACCGTGTACAGGTCGGAGGCGACCGAGGGGCCCAGCTCCGCGACCTCCGGCGCCTGGTAGCCGACCGTGCCGTAGATGGCCGACTCCTCGTCGTCCATCCTCCGCACGGCGCCCATGTCGATCAGCTTCAGCTGGTCCTGCTGCTGGATCGCGTTGTCGACTTTGAAGTCGCAGTACAGAAGGTTTCTGCTGTGCAGGTGGCCGAGCGCCTCCAGCGCCTCGATCCCGTACGCGCAGGCCTGCTCCACCGGGAGCGGGTCGCGTCTGCCGTCCGGCCGGCGGCGCTCGTTCGCGATCTCCTTCAGTGACTTGCCGCCGACGTACTCCATGACGATGTACCCGTCCAGCGAACCGGTCCGCTGGTCCAGGTGCTCCACGAAGTTGTAGATCCGCACGATGTTGGAGTGCTCGATCTCCGCGAGGAAGCGCCGCTCCGAGATCGCGGCCTCCATCGCGTCCTGGTCCCCGGTGTCCAGCAGGCCCTTGAGCACCACCCACCGGTCCGAGACCGCCCGGTCCACCGCCAGGTACACCCAGCCCAGACCGCCGTGCGCCAGGCAGCCGGCCACCTCGTACTGGCCGCGCACCACGTCACCGGCGCGCAGCTTGGGCACGAAGGAGTAGGGGTGCCCGCACTTGGTGCAGTACCCCTCCGTCCGGCCGGGCCGGTCGCCGCGTGCCCGGCCCACCGGAGCCCCGCAGTCCGAGCGGGAGCAGAACCGCTTGCGCTCGGGCACCTCCGGGTTCTCCAGAACCGCCGCCGAAGGATCGGGACGCGGTACTTCCGGCATGTTGACCAGCCCGGCTCCCAGCCTGCTGCGCCCCGAGGACGACGCCGCCGAGCCGGAACTGCGCACCGACACCGAGCGGGTGGACGCGGCCGTCCCCGACAGGGAGCGCGACAGCCGTCCCGACACCGATCGCCGGGACGAGGAGGAGCGCGAGGAGCGCGAGGAGCGTGCCGAGGCCGAGGACCGGCCGGACCCATGAGACCCATGAGACCCATGAGAGCCATGAGAGCCATGAGAACCCTGGGAGCCCAGCGAACCACGGGACCCGAGGGACCCCCGTGCCGCGCTCGTCATCCCCGTCGGCGGCGACACCAACTCCTCCGCGCCGGCCGCGACGGAGCCGATCGGCGCCAGCCCGCAGGTGTCGCAGTACAGCTCGCCGCCGCCCATGTCCTCATACGTCCCCGGGCAGCCGGGGCGAACGCACGCGGTTCCGGTCAGGCTCACGCGTCCTCCTTCCCCGGCCCCGCGGGCCGGGCCTGCTGCGGCACCAGTGCCTCGGCCGCCGCCTGCTGGTACCGCAGGACGGCCTGCTCGGCGGCCCGCAGGTCGCAGGGCGCGCTCCACAGCATCCGCCGGGCCGTGTCGTACCGCTCGATCAGCAGCGGATCCTCCGCCATGCCGTGCCGGGCCACCTTCGCCTTGTACGCGTCGAGGCGCCCGCGCAGTTCGGCCCGTACCGCCAAGGGCGCGGTCACCGCCGTCAACGACTCACGTGCCCGCCGCAGTTCATCCTCCGCCCGCTCCTCCAAGGACTCCAGGAGCGGAGAGAGCCGGTGCCACCGCGACTGCCGCCGGTGCTCGGCCGCCGCCGCGAGCTGCTCCTGAAGCACCGTCGGAGGACCGCTCACCGCGGGCACCTCGGACGCGGCGATCTTCGCCAGTACCTCGCCGCGCGCCGTACGCGCCTCCGCCAGGGTCCGGTCGGCCCGCGAGAGCACATCCCGCAGGCTGATCAGCCGCTGCTCGGCATCCTGGCGCACGGCCAGGACCGCCTCCACCTCCCGGCGTACGTCCTCCAGCGCGAGCGCGGCCCGGTCGTAACGCGTCGTGTCCGGACGGCCCCCACCGGGCGCCGAACTGCCCGTCACCGGCAGCCAGAATGCCAGCGGGTCCGCGATCACCCGCGCCCGCAGCTCCGCCAGCTCGGCGGTGATGGCCTCCAGGTCGTCACCCGACGGGTGCTCGCCCGGCCGCACCCCCACCGAGTGGGCCAGCGAGCGGGTGCGGTGCAGCTCGGCGGCGAGCAGGTCGATCCGGGCGGGCAACGCCGACCACACCGCGTCGGCGGCCACCACCACGTCCAGCGAGCTCGCGTACAGCTCATTCATCCGGGCCACCAGCGCGGCGAGCGACATCCGCTCCGCCAGCGCCGCGCCTTCCACCCCGGCCCCGGCGATCAGCACTCCGGGCCCGCGCAGCCGCTCGGTCAGTTCGACCAGGTCCTCGCGGCTCGGCCAGCGACGCCGCTCCCGGATCTCCCGGGCGGCGGTCAGCGCCCCGCTGTAGGCGTCGAAGTACGTCCACAGCCGGGTGATGGCCGCGTCGGCGGCCGCCCACCGCTCCTTGGTGACGCCGGTCAGCCCGGCTCCCTCCAGCAGCCGGCGCCCGGCGTGGTCCTGGAGCGCCAGCAGGGAGGTCTCGACGGCCTCGTGCTCCGCGCCGAGCCGCGCCAGCGCACGGTCGACATCGTCCCGGTCCATCACTGCCGATCCCGCCTCCACCGACTGCGCCTCCGCCTCCGTCCCCGCTTCCGGCTTCTCCTCCGGCTGCCCCTGCGCCCGCACGTGACTCCGCGCGTCCGTCTCCGCCACCGGCCTCACCCGTCCCGGTACTTGGGTGCGGGGGGCCCGGCCACATCGGGCAGCACGAGCTTGAGGTGCTTACCGTAGGAGGCCATCCACGGACTGGCCCCACCACCCGCCCGGTAGTCCTCCAGCACCTTGTTGACCCGGCGGACCAGGTCGGAGGCGTCCTTGTTCATCGCCACCCCGTAGAACTCCCGGGTGAAGGGCTTGCCCACCAGCTCGATCGAGGGGTCCTGCGCGGCCTGGCCGGCCGCGAGGGCGTTGTCGGTGACGATGGCGTCCACCTCGCCGAGCTGCAGACGGACCAGGCAGTCCAGCTGGTTGGGCACGGTGACCGAGTGCGAGCCGTACGACTGGGACTTGAGGGCCGCCTCAGCCGTGGAACCGGCCGCCGTGCAGACCCGCTTGTCCTTGAGCGAGGCGTCGTATCCGGTGATCCCGGACCGCTTCGGGGCCAGGACCTGCTGACCTGCCTCGAAGTACGCCGTCGAGAAGGCGACGTCCTCCAGCCGCTTGCAGTTGATCGTCATGGTGCGGACGACGATGTCCACGCGCCCCTCCTGGAGCGCCGGGATGCGCTGACTGGTGGGGATGGCGCGGTAGATGACCGCCTTCTCGTCGCCCAGGATGTCCTTCGCTATGGCCTTGACCAGGTCGATGTCGAAGCCGTCGAGACTGCCTCCGGCGGCCTGGCTGCGGTAGCCCCAGCGGAAGCTGTTCTGGTCCACGCCCGCGACGAGCTTGCCCGCGCTGCGGATCCGCTCGATCGTCGGCCCGTCCAGCCCGGAGGGGCGCAGGCTGGCCTCCGGGTCCTGGCAGGTGTCGGCCGGCGCCGCCGCCATGGCGGCGGGCGCGCGGACCGCCGCCGGGGGGCTGCTGTCCGGCGCGGCCTGGGCCAGCGGCAGCAGGACCGCCGCGGCCGTCACCGCGCAGGCGGCCGCCATCGCGCTCACCCCGCCCCAGCCGCGCAGCCGGCCCGCCAGCCGGCGCGCCCCGCCGGGGGCGGGCCCGTCGACGTTGTGCCCTCCGGGGCCGCTGTGACCGTGGTGGCCGCTGTGGTCCTCGTGTTCCGCGAAGCCCGCACAGCCCTCACCGCCCTCGGGGCTTTGGGGGCCCTGGTGGCTCTCGTGGTTCTGGGAGCCCGGGGGGACTCGCCTCCGTCGTATCCGCATCGCTCTCACCTGTACTCCGAAAGCCTGCGCCCGATGCCGAGCACCGCCGCCGCCGCGCCGACGACCGCCAGGATCGCCGCACCCGTCATCAACCCGTCCAGAGCGCCGAGCCCGTCCCGGGCCGCCCGGGTGAACTCCCGCTGCTCATGGGCCACCGCCAGCGCCAGGGAGGCGTCGACCGTGTCGAACGCGGCCCCGCTGCTCTCCTTCTCCCCGATGACCTGGGGCAGCGCGAGCTCGTAGTCGCCCTTCAGGTCCGTCTCCCGGGCCGCCGCGTGCCGCTGCTTCCATTCCTTCACGCCCTCCACGGCACGCGTGACGGGCTCGCGGCCGGCGGCGTCGTCGGCGAGCCGCAGCGCGGTCGCGAGGCCCGCGTCCAGCTGCTTCATCTTCGTGGTGAAGTCGACGTCGTACTTGTCGGACTTGTTGTCCTCGGCCAGTACGGCGCCCCGCGCGATCAGCGTCAGATTCTCGCCGGCCCGCGCCTGGAGGGAGGCGATCCGCGCGTCGCCCAGCACCTTCAGCGACTCCTGACCGTCCGCCCGCGCCTCGCTCAGCCCCGCCCGCGCGACCGTGTGCCCCACGGCCAGCCACAGCAGCACCACCACGGAGGCGGCCGTCGCGGCCAGCAGCCCTTGGTTGAAGACCCGGTTCGTACGCCGGTAGTTGCGCCGCTGCGCCCACGCCAGGCCGACGAGCGCGAGCACGCCCGTCCCGATCGAGGCCAGCGGCCAGGACCGGGCGTCGTCGTAGTCCGAATAGAGCCGGCCGGTCTCGGCCTCGTACAGCCGCTGGGCGGCGGGCAGCAGCTGGGTGCTCATCTGCTCATTGGCGTACCGGAGGTAGGCGCCGCCCAGGGGCAGGCCCTGCCGGTTGGTGGCCCGGGCCTGCTCGATCAGGCCGGTGTAGCGGGGCAGCTGCTCGCTCAGCAGGGTTATCTGCTTGCGGGACTCCTCATCCGCCCCGGTGTTGGCGGCCGCGCTCACCAGCAGCCGGGAGGCGTTGGCGATGTCCTTCTCGTACCGCTCGCGGACCTCCCGCGGTTCCTGGGCGCCCGCGAGGAATCCGCTGGAGGACGCCGTGTCGGCGTCGGCGAGGGAACGGTAGATGCTCGCGGCGTCCGCGCTCAGCGGCTGGCTGCGGCCCACCACGTCATCGGCGGCGGTGATCCGGCCCGAGATCTCCCACAGGCTGACCGAGCCGAACAGCACGATGAGGCCGGCCAGTACGGCGCCGATGATCCGGAGCCGGCCGGGCTCGGTCGTCGCCGCCTCGCGCAGCCGCTCCACACCCTCGGCCCAGGCCGTGCTGCGCCCGGGCGGCGGGTCCGGCGGCGCCGCGGGCGGCACCGGGACACCGCCCCCGGGTGCGGGCGCGCGTGATGTGATCGCCACCGTGACCTCCCCCTCGGTCCTGCCTGCTCCGCAGCAGTATGGCCGTAGTGACGGTGGACCACACCACCCGACGCCCGAACCAGACCCCCTCCGACGGCGGTCCGCCCGGCGGGCGCCCCCCGCCACCCCTTCACCGTCAATACGTTTCCGCGACCGCCACGGTTCCAGACCCACCGCCCCCCGGGGCAGGTTCACCCGAAATGGGCACGGAGCTTTCCATGGGACTCGGGCGGGGACCCGAGCGCGTCCAGCCCCAGCAGCCCGGCGCCCAGCACCGGTGGCGCCGCGACCACCGACACCCGGGCGCAGGGGGCCCGTTCGGCCAGCAGCTCCTCGATCCGCCCGTTGAGCCGCGGGTGCCGGGCGGCGAGCACACCGCCGCCGAGCAGGACGGGCGCCTCCTGATCCAGCAGGCCGAGGCGGCCCAGCGCCACCACCGCCAGGGCCACCACCTCCTCCGCCTGCCGCTCCACGATCGCCGAGGCCACCGGATCGCCCGCTCCGGCCACCGCGAACAGCACCGGCACCAGCTCATGGGTCCGCCGCTGTGCCAGCGCGCCCAGGTGCAGCGCTTCGATCAGCTCGTACATCGAACCGAGCCCGAAGTGCCCCGGCAGCGCCGCCGCCAGTTCCGTCGGGCCGCCCCGGCCGTCCTCGGCCCGCGCGGCCCACCACAGCGCCTCCGCCGCCAGGCCGCTCCCGCCGCCCCAGTCGCCGGAGATCTGCCCGAGCGCCGGGAACCGGGCCGTGCGCCCGTCGGGGAGCATGCCCACGCAGTTGATGCCGGCCCCGCACACCACCGCGACGCCGCGGCGCTCGGCCGACCCGGGCAGCCCCGCGCGCAGGATCGCGAAGGTGTCGTTGCGCACTTCGGTGGCCGCGCCCCAGCCGCGTGCGCTGATCGCGTCCGCGAGCCGGCGCTCCTCCACCGGGAGGTCGGCGTTGGCCAGGCAGGCCGAGACCTGGTGGGCGTACGGCGATCCGGGCCGCAGCGCCGGCAGCCCGGCTGCCTCCGCCGCCTCCGCGACGGCCTGCCCGAGGACGTCCACGGCCGCCTCCACACCGGTCCGCGGCGGCTGGAAGCCCCCTGAGTGCCCGGTGCCCAGCACGGTGCCGTCCGCGGCGATCAGCGCGACGTCCGTCTTGCTGTTGCCGGCGTCGATGGCGAGCACGGCCGGAGGGGAGGGTGGGGAGAGAGGAGAGGGAGAGGAAGGGGGGCGGGGACGGGCGTGACGGTCGGTGTCGGTGTCGGTGTCGGTGGCGTGGGCGGTGTCGGCGGCCACGGCGCCGGGGTCGATGCCGGACGGGTCGGCGGGCCGGCTCACGCCCATGCCAAGTGCTCCTTGTTGTGCGCGAGGAGCCGGTCCGTCAACCCTTCGGCGAGGTCGAACTGGCCGACCAGAGGGTGCGCCAGCAGCGCCTTGAAGACCCGGTCACGCCCGCCGCGCACCGCCGCTTCCAACGCGAGGTCCTCGTACGCGCTCACGTGCGAGACCAGCCCGGCGTACAGCGGGTCCAGGCGCGGCGCCGCCAGCGGCACGGGGCCGGAGCCGTCGGTGCCGTGGAGGCGCGCCTGCACCTCGATGACGGCGTCGTCGGGGAGGAACGGCAGGGTGCCGTTGTTGTACGTGTTGACCACCTGCACGGCCGAGCCGCCGCCACTCAGCAGCGCCGCCGCCAGGTCCACGGCCGCCTCCGAGTAGAAGGCCCCACCCCGCTCGGCCAGCAGCGCCGGCTTCTCGTCGAGCGCGGGATCCCCGTACAGGGCGAGCAGCTGCTTCTCCATGGCGGCGACCTCGGCGGCCCGCGAGGGCTTCGTCCCGAGTTCCCGTACGACCTCGTCGTGCGCGTAGAAGTAGCGCAGGTAGTAGGACGGTACGACGCCCAGGCGGTCCAGCACCGCCCGCGGCAGGCGGAGGTCCCCGGCGATCGCGTCCCCGTGTGCGGCGAGCAGGCGGGGCAGCAGGTCCTCGCCGTCCGGCCCGCCCCTGCGGACCCCCAGCTCCCAGGTGAGGTGGTTGAGCCCCACGTGTTCCAGGTGGATGTCGGCGGGCGTCAGGTCCAGCAGCGCCGCGAACCTGCGCTGGAAGCCGATGGCCACGTTGCACAGGCCGACGGCCTTGTGGCCGGCCTGGAGGAGCGCCCGGGTGACGATCCCGACGGGGTTGGTGAAGTCGATGATCCAGGCGTCCGGGCTGGCCCGGCGGACCCGCTCGGCGATGTCGAGGACGACCGGGACGGTGCGCAGGGCCTTGGCGAGCCCGCCGGCACCGGTGGTCTCCTGCCCGACGCAGCCGCACTCCAGCGGCCAGGTCTCGTCCTGGAGCCGGGCGGCCTGGCCGCCGATGCGCAGTTGGAGCAGGACCGCGTCGGCGCCGGCGACGCCCGCGTCGAGGTCGGTGGTGGTGGTGACCCGGCCCGGGTGCCCCTGCCGGGCGAAGATCCGCCGGGCCAGGCCGCCGATCAGCTCCAGCCGCTCGGTGGCCGGGTCGATCAGCACGAGCTCGCCGATCGGCAGGGTGTCGCTCAGGCGCGCGAAGCCGTCGATCAGCTCGGGGGTGTAGGTGGAACCGCCGCCCACCACTGCGAGTTTCATGGGCACTAGCCTTTCACTCCGGTCAGGGTGACTCCCTCGACGAACGCCTTCTGGGCGAAGAAGAAGAGGACGATCACGGGTGCCATGACCAGCACGGTCGCCGCCATGGTCAGGTTCCAGTTGGTGTGGTGGGCCCCTTTGAAGGACTCCAGTCCGTAACTGAGGGTCCAGGCCGCCGGATTGTCGGAGGCGTAGATCTGCGGGCCGAAGTAGTCGTTCCACGCGCAGAAGAACTGGAACAGCGCGACGGCCGCGATGCCCGGCTTGGCCATCGGCAGGACGACGCGCAGCAGGGTGCGCACCTCGCCGCAGCCGTCGACGCGGGCCGCGTCCAGGTACTCGTCGGGGATGGTCAGCAGGAACTGGCGCAGCAGGAAGATGGAGAAGGCGTCGCCGAAGGCCATCGGGATGATCAGCGGCCACAGGGTCCCCGACAGGTCCAGCTGCTTGGCCCAGAACAGGTACATCGGGATGACCACCACCTGCGGCGGCAGCATCATCATCGCGATCACCAGCAGCAGCGAGAGCCGCCGTCCGCGGAAGCGGAACTTGGCGAGCGCGTACGCGACGGGCACCGAGGAGACCACGGTGAGCAGGGTGCCGAGTCCCGCGTACAGCAGGGTGTTGCGCCACCAGGTCAGGAAGCCCGGGGTGTCCCACACCTTGGCGTAGTTGCCCCACTGCCAGGTGTCGGGCCACAGCTCGCTGGTCAGCGCCTGCCGGTCGCTCATCAGGGAGGTGAGCAGGAGGAAGACGAAGGGGAGGACGAAGAAGAGGGCGGCGGCCACGGCCAGGGAGTGGACCGCGACCCAGTGCAGTACGGCTCTGCGATTGCGGGGCATCAGCGGTCACCTGCTCCGATCAGTCCGCCACGGCGGCGCATCAGGAGCGCGGTGAAGGCCATGGAGAGGGCGAACAGGACCAGCGCGACGACACATGCGGCGCCGTAGTCGAAGCGCTGGAAGCCGACGTTGTAGACGACCTGGGGCAGCGTCAGGGTGGACTTGTCGGGGTACCCCGGCTCGAACTGCTGGCCGGAGCCGCCGATCACGCCGGAGGCCACCTTTCCCGCCACCAGCGGCTGGGTGTAGTACTGCATGGCCTGGATGACCCCGGTGACCACGGCGAACAGGATGACCGGAGAGATGTTCGGCAGGGTGATGTGCCGCAGCCGCGCCCAGGCCCCGGCGCCGTCCAGCTCGGCGGCCTCGTACTGCTCCTTCGGTACGTCGAGCAGCGCGGCCATGAAGATGACCATCAGGTCGCCGATCCCCCACACCGCGAGGGCGGTCAGGGCGGGCTTGGACCAGTCGGCGTCGGTGAACCAGCCGGGCGTGGGCAGCCCCACCGAGTCCAGCAGGGTGTTGACGGGGCCGGTGCCTGGGTTGAGGAGGAAGACGAAGGCCAGGGTCGCGGCGACCGGCGGGGCCAGGTAGGGCAGGTAGAACAGGGTCCGGAAGACCCCGGCCCCCGTCTTGACCTTCGTGATGAGCAGGCCGACGCCGAGGCCGAAGACGACCCGGCAGCCGACCATGACCACGACCAGCCACAGCGTGTTGCCCATCGCCGGCCAGAACAGCGGGTAGTCCGTGAAGACGTAACTCCAGTTGTCCAGCCCGTTGAAGACGGGTGGGCGGAAGCCGTCGTACTTCGTGAAGGAGAAGTACACGGTGGAGGCGAGCGGGTAGGCGAAGAAGACCGAGAACCCGATCAGCCAGGGGGACATGAAGGCCGCGGTCCGCAGGGTGGAGCGGCGGCGCTTCTCCCGCGCGGGGTGCGTACGCGTGCGGGGCATCGGGGGCTACTTCGCCTTCGCGATGTCCGTGTCGATCTGCTGGTCGGTCTTGGCGAGACCGGCCTGGAGGTCGGTGACGTCCCCCTTCTCGACCCCGTACGCGAAGTCCTGGAAGGTCAGCTGGTAGGTGCCGCCGTCGGCCTGGGCCGGGGTGGTGCTCGACTTCGGGTGCCGGGCGATGTCGATGAAGGTCTTGAACTCCGGGGTCACCTGGAGGTTCGGGGATTCCAGGGCGGCCAGCGTGGACGGCACGTTGTGGATGGCGTTGGCGAAGGCCACCACCGCCTCGGTGTCGGTCGTCATGTACTTCACCAGCTGCCAGGCCGCGTTCTGCTTCTTGCTGACCGAGGCGATGCCCATGACCGTGCCCGAGAGGTAGCCCTTGCCGTAGTCGGCGGCCTGCTCGTCCGGCACGGGCAGCGGCGCCGTGCCGATCTCGAAGCTGACGCCCGCCTCCTTCGCCATCGACGCCCGCCACTCGCCGTCGATCTGCATGGCCACCTGGCCCCGGTGGAAGGGGTGCTCGGCGCTCCACTCGTCGCCGAACGTGTTGCGGAACCTCTCCAGCTTCTCGTAGCCGCCGAGCTTGGCGACCAGGTCCTTCTGCGCGGTCAGCATCTTCGCGAAGGCCGGGTCCTTGGCCAGGTTGGACTTGCCGTCGGGGCCGAAGTACGTGGGGCTCCACTGGGCGGCCAGCCGCATGGGGGTGGTCTCGTAGCCGTGGAAGGTGGGCATGAGGCCGAGCTGCTCGTACGAGTCCCCGCGCGCGATGGTCAGCTTCTGCGCGACCTCGGTGAACTGGCTCCAGGTCTTCGGCGGTTCGGTGATGCCCGCGGCCGCGAAGGCGTTCTTGTTGTAGACGAGGCCGTACGCGTCGTTGAGCAGCGGCAGCGTGCACTGGTTGCCGTTGAACTGGGTGTACTCCAGCAGGGTCTTGGGGAAGACCTTCGTCTTGTCGATCCCGGACTTCTGGAGGAAGGGATTCAGGTCGGCGAAGGCGCGTGAGTTGCAGAACGTGCCGACGCTGTCGGTCGTGAAGGAGGCGACCGCGTCGGGGGCCTTGTCCCCGCCCGCGCGCAGCGCCTGGTTGACCTTGCCGTCGGTCATGTTGCCGGTGACCTTGACCTTGATGTTCGGGTGCGCCTTCTCGAACCGCGCGATGTTCTCCTCGATCGCCTTGACCTCGCTCGCTGCCGACCAGCCGTGCCAGAAGGTGAGGGTGACCTCCTTGTCCGGGTCGTCGGCGGCCGCGGCGCCGCTGTGACCCGTACAGGCGGTGGCGAGCACGGATATGGCGGCGATCAGGGTGGCCGCGGTGATCAGGCGTCCGGTTCTGGGCATGGCGGTGCTCGCTCTCTACGGGAGGAACTGCCGGGAGGGGTGCCAGTCGCGTTCGGGGACGGGGACGGGGGCGAGAGGGGGGAGGAGCGGGTCAGCGGGAGGTGTCGAACACTTCGTCGCGGGTGGTGGCCAGCGCGCTCTCCAGCGCACCGCGCAGGACGGGCCGTTCCCGCACCCCGCCGCTGACCAGGCGGGGACGCGAGGGGGCCAGCTCGGCGAGCTCGGCCTCCAGCAGGGCGCGCAGCGGATCGCCGCCCGCGGTGATCACGGCGCCGGACAGCACCACGATCTCGGGGTCGAGGACTGCGACGAGCGAGGCGAGACCGGTGGCGAGCGCGGTGGCGTACGACCGGAGGAAGTCCAGGTAGGGCCCCTCCGGCGTGGCGGCGGCCCGTGCGAGCAGTGCGACGGCGGCGGCGACCTCCTGGCTGTGCGAGGCGTCGGGCACCGTGCCCTGTGCGGTGCCCTGTGCGGTGCCCGGTGCGGTGCTCGGTGCGGTGGCCGGTTCGGCCTCGACGCCCAGCTCCGCGGCGAGCCGGGGCAGCACCTGTGCTCCGGCCAGCTCCTGGTAGCCGCCGGTGTTGGCCCGGGCGACCTGCCGGACCAGCGGATGGCCGGGTACGGGCAGGAAGCCCACCTCGCCCGCGCCGCCGGTCCAGCCGCGGTGCAGCCGACCGCCGAGGACGAGGGCGGCGCCGAGGCCCTCCTCGTTCCACAGCAGGACGAAGTCCTCGTGGCCCCGGGCAGCGCCGAGCCGCTGTTCGGCGACGGCGGCGAGATTGACGTCGTTCTCGTACTCGACCGGCATGGGCAGCGCCGCGGCCAGGTCGTCGAGGAGGGTGGGGGAGTGCCAGCCGGGGAGGTGGCCGGCGTAGCGCAGCTGGCCGGTCCGGGGGTCGAAGGCGCCCGGGGTGGCGATGACCAGCCGGTGCAGGTCGCCGCGGTGGAGCCCGGCGGCCTTGGCGGCCCCGTCGAGGGCCTCGGTGACCTGCTCGACGGCGTCGGCGCCCTCGGCGTACGGGAGCTCGTGCGTGCCGATGACCTCGCCGGTGAGGTCGGCGACGGCGGCCAGGACGCGTCCCGGGGTGACGTCGAGGCCGCCGACGTAGGCGGCCCGGGCGTTGAGCGCGTACAGCTGGGCGCTGGGGCCGGGGCGGCCGCCGTCGGTGCCGGTGGCGATCACGAGTCCGGCGGTCTCCAGGCGGGCCAGCAACTGGGAGGCGGTGGGCTTGGAGAGCCCGGTCAGGTGGCCGATCCGGGTCCGGGACAGGGGGCCGTGCGTCAGCAGGAGCTCCAGTGCGGCCCGGTCGTTCATGGCGCGCAGCAGGCTGGGGGTTCCGGGTGTGGCGGCGGGCATGGAGCGGTCTCCCTCACCGAGGTGAACTGTTAGGTAAGTTTCCTGTTGCCGTTTCGGCCTGTCAATGCCGCTGCCCCGCAGGAAATGACCTGCGGGGCAGCGGACGGTGTGACGAGGGGGTTACTTGGTGATCCTGGGACCGCTCGCGGCGGCCGGCGGCGGGATGGGGGTGGTGGCCAGGGACTGCGGTGAGGCCGGGTTCGCCAGTGCCGAGGGCGCGGCGACGGCGGCCGACAGGTCCGCCGGGGCCTCGTCCTCGTCCGGGGCGGGCAGGCCGCCGATGATCGCGATGCCCGCCGCGTCGAAGGCTTCCTTGATCCGCCAGCGCAACTCGCGCTCCACCGCGAACTGCTGGCCCGGCATCGTCTTGGCCGACACCCTCACCGTCATCGAGGCGAGGAGCACCTCTTCCAGGCCGAGCACCTCCACCGGGCCCCACAGGCGCTCGTCCCACGGGGACTCCTTCGCCATGCCGTCGGCGACCTGCTGGACCACCTCGCGGATCCGCGGCAGGCTCTCCGACGGCTTGACCTGGACGTCGACACCGGCGGTCGCCCAGCCCTGGCTGAGGTTGCCGATCCGCTTGATCTCGCCGTTGCGCACGTACCAGATCTCGCCGTTGTCCCCGCGCAGCTTGGTCACCCGCAGCCCGACCTCGATGACCTCACCGGAGGCCACCCCCGCGTCGATCTTGTCCCCGACGCCGTACTGGTCCTCCAGGATCATGAACACGCCGGAGAGGAAGTCCGTCACCAGGTTCCGGGCGCCGAAACCGATCGCCACACCGGCCACACCGGCGCTCGCCAGCAGCGGGCCCAGATTGATGTCCAGCGCCCCGAGCACCATCAGCCCGGCCGTGCCGAGGATCAGGAACGAGGCCACCGAGCGCAGCACCGAACCGATCGCCTCGGAGCGCTGGCGCCGCCGCTCCGCATTGACCAGGAGCCCGCCCAGCGCCGTGCCCTCGACGGCTTCGGCGCCCCGGTTCATCCGCGTTATCAGCTTGGTCAGCGACTTGCGGACCACCGAGCGCAGCGCGGCGGCGATCACGATGATGAGGAGGATCCGCAGGCCGAGGTACAGCCATCCGGCCCAGTTCTCCTCGATGAAGCTCGCGGCGTTGGTGACGCTCTCGTGGGTCTCCTTGAGCGTGGTGGACGCGTCCGGGTTGTCGGCTGCCAGGGGCAGCAAGGCGGCAGGCCAGGGCACGGCGGGAACCTCCAGGCGTAGCGGTCTGCCCACTGACGGGGGTCCCCCGGACGGAGTCCGGAGGAAGTGTGCGGGCAGACCAACCACACTAACGGGGCATTCCCTTCACCTCGTGCCGTCGGAGCGCGGAGACCGGATTCACCTGCGGATGCTCGCGGCCCGCGGACCGGGTGTGGTCGAAAACACCTCGGACCCGTTACGGGCGCGTGGTGGCGCTTCGACCAGCGGTGAGGAGAGACTGGAGAGCAGATCGTCCCGGCGCGAGCCACGCGCCGCCGGCGTACAAGGAGGCAGTCCGTGCCGCACGTCCTGGTCCTCAACGCGTCGTACGAGCCCCTCGGCGTCGTACCGCTCCGCCGCGCGCTCGTCCTCGTCCTGGAGAACAAAGCGGTCTCCTTGGAGGAATCCGGCGCCTATCTGCACAGCGCGACGAGGGTCGTCCCCGCTCCCAGCGTGGTCCGGCTCAAGCGCTTCGTGCGGGTCCCCTACCGGGGGCCCGTTCCACTCACCCGGCGCGCGCTGTTCGCACGCGACGGCGGCCGCTGCATGTACTGCGGCGGGGTCGCCACCAGCGTCGACCACGTCATCCCGCGCAGCCGGGGTGGCCAGCACGCGTGGGACAACGTCGTCGCCGCGTGTCGCCGCTGCAACCACGTCAAGGCCGACCGGCACCTGCTGGAGCTCGGCTGGCGCCTGCGCCACCAGCCGGCGCCGCCGTCGGGACTGGCCTGGCGCATCATCGGCACCGGGCACCGGGATCCCCGGTGGATGCCGTACCTCCAGCCGTACGGGGCCGAGGACGCACTGGAACGCATCGGGGTCGCGGCGTCCTGACGGGCGCTCCGCTGCCCGGGACTCCGCCGGGTCGC
The DNA here is from genome assembly GCF_040611115.1 of Streptomyces sp. NPDC003038. Lineage (NCBI taxonomy): Bacteria > Bacillati > Actinomycetota > Actinomycetes > Kitasatosporales > Streptomycetaceae > Streptomyces > Streptomyces sp. NPDC003038. Next base: position 489,816 of record NZ_JBEXNN010000001.1, on the reverse strand, counting down.
GCCCGCTGCCCGGCGGAGCGTCCGGGCAGCCGTGGCTCCGCCCCGGACCCCGCGCCCGGACACGACCTAAGGGACGACCGCGTAGGCCTGCGCCGACCACAGGCTGCAGCCGTACCGCGTCGCACGCGTCTCGCACGTCACCCGGAGGAACCGCGTGTCCGGGGCGTCCATGCGCAGCGACTCGTGGCCGCCCCCGGAGGACGGGACCGCCGCGGCCGGCCGCCAGGTCACCCCGTCCGCGGAGGTCTCCACCCGGTACGCCGACGGGTGGGCGTCCTGCCAGTGGAGATCGACGCGGCCGATCCGGGCCGCGGCCGGCAGCTGCGCCTGCCACCACGCCCCGTCCACCGGCGGCGACGACCAGCGGGTCGCCGCGGAGCCGTCCAGGGCCGCCGACGCCGGGAAGTCCGGGGTCTCGTCCGCCGAGGAGGACGCCCGCGCCGTGCGCAGGAGGTCCGGGCCGCCGGTGCGGACCACCGCCCGGACGGTCAGGGTGCGCGATTGCCCGTTGAAGGTCACCGGTACCTCGTACGTACCCGGCGGGGTCGTCGGGGGGACCACGACCTCCAGGGGGATCGAGACCTGGGTGCCGCGCGGGGCGACGGCGCTCTCCGGGAGGCGGACCTCGATGCCCGCGGGCGGCCGGGCCGTCAGCGGGCCGCGGACCTCGCCGGGGCGCAGCGCGGACAGCTCCGCCGAGACGCGCTGCGGGGCGCCGCCGATCTCGGCGTCGGTCCGGGCGCCGCCCGCCAGCTCGAAACGTGCCTCCGGACCGTCCCCGAGCCAGGGCACGACCTGGTGCACCGCGGGGGCGGTTCCGGCCCAGGAGAGGCGGACCGCGTCCGCGCGCAGCCCGGCGGTGTCCACCTGGGTCCAGCCCGACGCCTCGGCCGTGGCGACCTTGCGCCACCCCTCGCCCGGCACGTGGGCCTCCACGACCGCCCCCCGTACCCCCGGCGCGAGCGGGTCCGTCATCACCGTCACCGCCGACACCGGGCGCGCGGCGTCCAGCCGTACCGTCCAGGCCTGCGGATCCTCGGTCACCGTGCCCGTCCGGCGGGCGGCTCCCGTCCACGCGTCCGCGGCCTCCGCCGCCTTCGCGAGGAAGGGGTCCAGGACGGCCTTGTCCACGCGCGCCGGGCCCGGCTCGGCCAGCTTCTGCCGGGCGGCCGCCAGCGCCCGGGCATCCCGCCAGGCCGCCGCGCCGTCGCCGCGCGCCTGGGCCTGGAGCACGTCCAGCGCCAGCTCGCCCGCCGTCCCGTAGCGCGAGAGGCGCTCCAGCCAGGGCCCCGCCTCACCCGACAGGGCCGGGAGCCGGGCCGGGGCCTCGCGCAGGACCGTGAACGCCTTGCGCAGATCGGCTCCCGCCGCCGGGTCACCGGTCGCGCGGGCCCGCCAGTACTGCTCGACCAGCGGCTTCAGGTACGCCGACTCCTCCTGCTTCAGACCCGACGAGACGGTGTTCCCGGCCAGCGCAGCCACCGCCTCCCGCGTCCGCGGATCCGGGCCCGCCAGCTCGCGCACCGCCGCCGCCCAGGACTCCCCGGCGCGGTAGCCGCGCGGGTTCCACGCGTAGTCCGCCGCCGTGAAGAGCGGGATGCGGGACAAGGTGCCCTGCGGCATGGCGTTGGCGAGCAGCGCCGCCGAGCCGCCCGCCACCACCGGGTCACGGCCCGTGTAGGGGCCGAGGAAGATCCGGCCCGGGTCCCAGTCGTTGACCGGGTAGTTGTCCATGGTGACCAGCGGATGGCCCAGGGCGGAGCGCGCCCCGGCCAGTTCCTTCCCGGTGATCGTGCGCGGCACCACGCCCACGCCCGTCCAGGCGACCTCGATCCGCCCGTCCAGCGCGCCGGCGAGGGCCGTCCGGTAGGCGGTGGCGCCCTCCTGGTAGTACTCCGTCGGCAGCAGCGACAACGGCGCCGACCCCGGGTGGCGCTCCGCGAGGTGTGCGGCCAGTCCGTCCGCGACCTCCGCGTGCGCCTTCGCGGCCGCCGCCGGGCCCTTCCCGTACCGCTCGCGGTCCGCCCGGCAGCCCCACTCCGTGTAGCTGACGTCCTGGAACTGCACCTGGAACGCCCGGAACCCCAGCTCCCACATGGTGTCCACCTTGCGGGCGAGAGCCGCCCGGTCGGCCGCCGAGGACAGGCACATCGACTGGCCGGGTGCGACCGCCCAGCCCAGCACGACCCGGTTGGCACGGGCCCGTTCGGCCAGCGCGCGGAACTCCTCCTGCCGCTCGCGCGGGTACTCCTGGCGCCAGCCCGTCGTCCGGTACGGGTCGTCGCCGGGCGCGAGCAGCAGCCGGTTCTGCTTGGTGCGGCCCATGAAGTCCAGCTGCCCGAGGCGCTGTTCCTGCGTCCACGGCTGCCCGTAGAAGCCCTCGGTGATCCCGCGTACGGGTGCGGTCGGCCAGTCCCGCACCAGGACCCCGGGCGCCTTTCCCCCGCCCGCAGCCAGCAGTTGACGCAGCGTCTGCGCCGCGTGGAACAGCCCTTCCTCCCCTATGCCGGCCAGCGCGACCGTGTCCCGGCCCCCGGGGCGCCCCACGGCCAGCCGGTAGCCCCCGTCCGGCAGGTCGCCGGCCTCGGCCGCGCCCAGCGCCCGCAGCGCCTCCCGGGCGTCCGGGCCCTGGAGCCGTACGACCGTACCCCGCTCGGGCAGCGCCGCGCCGGGGGCCCGCTCGTGCAGGGTCCGTACGCCCGCCCCGCGCAGGGCGTCCCGTACCACCTGCACCGCGTACGGATCGGCGTCCGACGGCGCCACCAGCACGGCCTCGGCGCCCAGCGGGACCTCGCGCGCCGGGTCGGCGGTCATCGACTGCGGCCGCGGCCACACGGCCGGCCCCTCGGCGGTGGTGCGCGGGGGGTCGGAACGGGGGTCGAGGAGGGGCTGCGGGGCGGCTCCGGCGGCCGGGTCCGGGGCCGGGTTCACCGGTGCGGACGGCGCCGTCAAGGCTCCGGGCGGCCCCGAGGCCGCGGCGCCGCCCAGGAGCGTCCCGATGACGGCGACGGCGACGGCCGTCGCCCGCTTCCTGCCCCTGAGCCGCACCGGGCCTCCCGTCTCGACGTCTCCCGCTCGTACGAATGCGCCCGAGCCCATCACTTGTGCGCCGGGAGTGTCAATGCGGGTGGCCGGCCACTGGGCCGCATCGCGGGCGCATCGGGGCCGCGAGAACGTGACATGACGGACCGTCGGCACATCTCGTACGGGTGAACGGGGGGCGTCCTGGGCACGCGGTCCTCGGCGGAGACGTCTTTCGGAGGGAGTAACCGGATCACGTCCGGAGCCGGCGCACTCGGTCAGCACCGGTCGGCACCGGTCGGCACCGGTCGGCACCGGTCAGCACCGGTCGGCACCGGCCGGCGCAGGCCCGCACCGGCCGAGACCGGTCAGCACCGGCCGACTCGGTAAGGAAAGGCATGGCCGCGGTCCTCCCGACCGTGTTCCATGCCTTTTGACTCCCACTCAGGCACGAAGGAGTGCGTACATGGACGACCTGGCCCGGCTCGCGGCCCTGCACGGCATCGCCACCGCCTACCAGCCCGCCGCGGACGTCACCGTCCCGGTACCGGAGGCCTCCGTCGCCGCCGTACTCGCGCTGCTCGGCGTGGTCACCGGCACCCCCGAGGACATCCGCGAGCGGCTGGCCGATGCGGAACGGGCCGCAGCGGCGCGGCTGCTGCCGCCCGTGCTCGTGCGGTGGGAGGGCGAGCCGCCGCCGCCCGAACTGTCCGCCCTGCCGCCGGGAACCCGGATCCGCCTGGAGCCGGAGGCGGCGGAGCCAACGCCGCGGCCGGACCCCGAGCCCGGACCGGCGGGAGGGGGCGAAGCCGGAGGCGGGGCCCGGCTCGGGGCCGCCGAGTGGGAGACCGGCCCCGGCGGGCCGCTGCCCGACGGGCTCCCGCTGGGAGTCCACCGGATCGGCGTCACCCTGCCCGACGGCCGTACGGCCGAGGCCACCTTGATCCTGGCCCCCGACCGGGCCCCGGCCGCGCCCGAGCGGACCCACGGGCTGCTCGTCCAGCTCTACTCGCTGCTCTCCGAACGCTCCTGGGGCATGGGCGACCTGGGCGACCTCGCCTCGCTCGCCCGCTGGGCCGGCCGCACCCACGGCGCCGGCTTCATCCAGGTCAACCCGTTGCACGCGGCCGTGCCCGGAACGCCGACCGATCCCTCCCCCTACCGGCCGTCCTCCCGCCGCTTCCCCGACCCGGTGTACCTGCGGATCGAGGACATCCCGGAGCACGCGCGGTGCGCCCGTCAGGAGCGCCTGGCCGACCTCGCCGCCCGGGGCGGGGAGCTGCGCCGCCAGGTCCTGGAGAAGGGGGCGCTGATCGACCGGGACGCCGTGTGGGCCCTCAAGCGCGCCGCCCTGGAACTGCTGTACGCCGTCCCGCGCGAGCCCGGCCGCGCCGCCGACTTCGCCCGGTTCCGCGCCGAGGGCGGAGCCGTCCTGGCCCGGCACGCCGCCTGGTTCGCGCTGGCCGAGCAGTACGGCGCCGACCGCGCGCGCTGGCCCGAGGGCGCCGAGGCGTCGCCCGAGGGGGTGGAGTTCCACAGCTGGCTCGCCTGGCTGACCGAAGCCCAGCTCGCCGCCGCCCAGCGGGCCGCCCGGGAGGCGGGGATGAGCGTCGGGCTCGTCCACGACCTGGCCGTCGGCGTGCACCCGGAGGGCGCGGACGTCTGGGCCGAGCCCCGCGTCCACGCCACCGGGGCGACGGTGGGGGCGCCGCCCGACGCCTTCAACGCCCGCGGTCAGGACTGGGGGCTGCCCCCCTGGCGGCCGGACTCGCTGGAGCGCTCCGCGTACGCGCCCTTCCGGGCCCTGCTGCGCGGGGTGTTCCGGTACGCCGGCGCCCTGCGCATCGACCACGTGATGGGCCTGTTCCGGCTCTGGTGGATCCCGCGGGGGACCCCGCCCGCGGAGGGCACGTACGTGGGCTACGACGGTGAGGCGATGCTGGCGGTCCTGGTCCTGGAGGCCCACCGGGCCGGAGCCCTCGTCATCGGCGAGGACCTCGGGACGGTGGAGCCGCGGGTCCGCCACTCACTGACCCGGCGCGGGGTGCTCGGTACCTCGGTGCTCTGGTTCGAGCGGGACTGGGGCGGCGACGGCCGTCCCCTCGGACCTGCGGCCTGGCGGCCCGACTGCCTGGCCACCGCCACCACCCACGACCTGCCGCCCACGGCCGCCAAGCTCTCCGGGGGCCATGTGGAGCTGCGCGACCGGCTCGGCCTGCTGACCCGCCCGGTGGAGCTGGAGCGCGCGGAGGACGCTGCCGACACCGCCGAGTGGCTGGAGGTGCTGGAGGGGCTCGGGCTGGAGACGAAGGGTGAGGAGGCCGCCGTACGCGCCCTGTACGGGTTCCTGCTGCGCACCCCGGCGCGGCTGGTCGGCGTATGGCTGCCGGACGCGGTGGGCGACCGGCGGCCGCAGAACCTTCCGGGCACCTGGGACCAATACCCCAACTGGCGGCTGCCGGTGGCCGACGCCGAGGGGCGGCCGCTGACCCTGGAGGAGCTGACCGCGTCGCCCCGGGCGAACGCCCTGCTGAGCGCGGTGCGGGAAGGGCTGGGGCCCGGCGCGGGACCCCGTACGGCACCCCCGGGCGCGCGGGCCGTTTAGCTGTTCGCTACGTTGGCACCGTGGACAAGAAGAACGCTCTGCGCGCCGGCGCCGTCACGGCCGGAACGACGCTGATGATGCTGCTGATGACGTCTCCCGCCCTCGCGCTGACCCGCGACGACGGTGACGACCCGGGTCCGGGTCTGAGCATTGCCGAGACGCTCGGCCTGTACGTGGCCGCGCCGATCGTGCTGTTCCTGGTCATCACGGGCCTCGTGATGGTCGGCGACAAGTCGCGCAAGCAGCAGAAGCAGGGCTGACCCCGGCGGGTCGTCCCCGTAGGACTTCCCGGGCGCCGGGGGTCCGCACGGCCGAGCCATTCGGCCGTGTGCGACCCCCGGCGCCTTGGCGTGTCCGTTTTCGGACCCCGGCCGTTCAGACGCCGGCTCTTCGGGCCCCGGCTGTTCGGGCCCGGCGCCTCAGACGCCGGCCATGAGCTTGCGGAGCAGGCCGGTCAGTACGCCGACCTCCTCGTGCGTCAGCCCGGTGAGCGCGGCGCGCTGCACCTCCAGCCCGACGGTGACGGCCTCGTCGATGAGTGCGAGGCCGCGGTCGGTGAGGGTGACCTGGAGCCCGCGCCGGTCGTGGGGGTCGGGCGTGCGGCGGAGCAGCCCGGCCTTCTCCAGTTTGTCCAGACGCCCCGTCATGCCGCCCGTGGTGAGCATGAGGGTGGCCGACAGCTGGCGGGGCGAGAGGGTGTAAGGGTCGCCCGAGCGGCGCAGGGTGGCGATGACGTCGAACTCGCCGCGCGAGATGCCGAAGCGCGCGTAGGCCTGTTCCATCGCGTCACCCATTGACTTGGTGATCCGGTAGATGCGCCCGAAGACGGCCATGGGGGCCGTGTCCAGGTCCGGACGGACCGCGTGCCACTGGGCGGTGATCGCGTCGACGGCGTCCGCGCTCGCGTCGTTCGGGGGTGCCGGGGGTGCCTGGGGGGCCTCGCTCATGGATGCAGTATCCGGTCTCGGTCGGTTCGTTCGCAAGAAAGTTGCTTGACCGTAAGTAGCTTAGCAGTAAGCTACTTACAAGCGACCGACTCGGGGGAAAGTGATGACACGGTTCACGAAGGCGTCCGCACGAGACGCGAGGGTCACGGGGGAGCGCTCGCTCCTCTTCGGCATCGGGATCAGCTCCGGCGGCGGGGACGGGTCCGGGCGCCGGGTCAGGGGCCGGGCCGGCACCAGCTGTCCTACTCGCTGGCCACCGCGCTGGCCCCCTCCCTCTTCACCGCCCTGCTCTCCGTCGACGGCCGACTGCCCTGGGCCGTCCTGACCGTGGCCGCCCTCGGTGCCGCCCTGGCGCTGGTCCGGCTGGAGCGGCACCTTCCCGCGGACGCCGTGCACGCCGAGCCGCCGGTCGCCCTCGCCGCCGAGAGCCCGCGGACACCGGCCCCCGCGGCCGCCTGAGGCGACCGGACGGCCCGCCCGGTCCCGGATTCCTCACCTGCCCCGAGGAGATCACCCGCAATGAAGCGTTTCACCACCGTCGCCCTGACCGCCCTCGCTCCCGTCTCCTGGGGCTCGACGTACGCCGTCGCCACCGAGCTGCTTCCGCCCGACCGGCCCTTGTTCACCGGAGTGATGCGGGCCCTGCCCGCCGGGCTGCTGCTCATCGCCCTCTCCCGCACCCTTCCCCAGGGCGCGTGGTGGTGGAAGTCCGCCGTCCTCGGCACGCTCAACATCGGCGCCTTCTTCCCGTTGCTGTTCCTCTCCGCGTACCGGCTGCCCGGCGGCGTCGCGGCCGTGCTCGGCGCCGCCGGACCGCTGTTCGTCGTAGGCCTCGCCGCCCTCCTCCTGGGGGAGCGGGCGAGCCTGCGGACCGTACTCGCCGCCGTCTTCGGGGCGTTCGGCGTGAGCATGGTGGTCCTGACCGCCGAGGCGACGCTCGACCCGGTCGGCGTCATCGCCGGTGTGGTCTCCTCCGCCTCCATGGGCGCGGGCACCGTCATGACCAAGCGCTGGGGGCGCCCGGAAGGCGTCGGTCCGCTGGCCATGACCGGATGGCAGCTCACCGCGGGCGGACTGGTCCTCATCCCGGTCGCCGCGCTCGTCGAGGGGGCGCCGCCCGCGCTCGACGGCAAGGCCCTCCTCGGCTACGGCTACATGATGCTGATCAACACCGGTATCGCGTACTGGCTGTGGTTCCGCGGCATCGGACAGCTCACCGCCACCTCGGTCACCCTGCTGGGCCCGCTCTCCCCCCTCACCGCGGCCGTCATCGGCTGGGCAGCCCTCGGGCAGGCGCTCTCGGCCGTGCAGCTGGCCGGCATGGCGATCGCCCTCGGTGCCACGCTCGCCGGGCAGCTGGCGGCCGCCCGCCTCTCGCGTTCGTTCAGTAAAAGTGAACGAATCGATCGAAACATTTCGATGGACCTGACTGATGGCGGGGTGCGACGGTAGGCCCACGACACACACTCCGGACCCCGAGGGGGAGACACACAGTGGCCGTCATGGACCGCGTCCGCACCGTTGCGCAAGGCAAGCCCGGCACCACGGGGAAGAAGGGGGCCGCCGGGCTCGGCGTACTCCTCGCCCTGCTCGCGACGGTCGTCTGGTCCGGCAGCTTCGTCGCCACCCGGGGGATGGCCGACACCGTCCCGCCCGTCCAGGCCGTCTTCTGGCGCTGGATCATCGCCCTCCTCGCCGTCTCTCCCTTCGCCGCCCGCCAGGCCTGGCAGCAGCGGGCCCTGATCCGGCGGCACCTCGGCTACATCTCCCTCGCCTCGCTGTTCGGCGTCGCCCTCTACAACACCCTCGTGCACCAGGCCGGACTGACCACCTCCGCCTCCAACATGGGCATGATCATGGCCGCTTCGCCGGTCATCATGGCGCTCTACGCCCGCCTCGGTGGCGAACGGCTCGGAGCCCGGCGCACCTTCGGAATGCTGCTCGCCGCCTTCGGGGTGCTGCTCCTGGTCGGGGACGGCTCCCTCGGCTTCGACTTCGGGCCCGGCGACCTGTGGATGTTCGCCGCCGCACTCTCCTTCGCCAGCTACAGCGCACTGCTCAAGCGCAAGCCCGCCGAACTGGGCGGACTGGCCTTCCTCCTCACCAGCTTCGTTCTCGGCGCGCTGATGCTGGCTCCCGCCTATGCCCTCTCCGTCGCCGTCCAGGGAGGATTCGAGGTCACCACCGCGGTGGTCGGACAGCTGCTGTACGTCGGGGTGTTCTCCTCCGCCGTCGCCTTCTTCGCCTGGAACAAGGCCGTCGCGGTCATCGGGGCGGCCCGCGCGGGCATCGTGTACTACCTCCAGCCGGTGTGCGTCGCGGGGCTCGGCTTCCTGCTGCTGGCCGAGCGGACCGGGCCGGCGCAGCTGCTCTGCATGGCGCTCATCCTCGGCGGCGTGGGACTGGGCGCCGCCCGCCGGTAGGTTCGGCCCATGAGCGAGTGGGACATCAAGAAGCTGCGGATCCTGCGGACCCTCGCCGAACGGGGGACCGTCACCGCGACGGCCGAGGCGCTGCACATGACGCCCTCGGCCGTTTCGCAGCAGCTGACCAATCTCGCACGGCAGCTGGGCGTGGTGCTGCTGGAGGCGCAGGGCCGCCGCGTCCGCCTCACCGACGCGGCCCACCTCGTACTGCGGCACGCGGAAGCGGTGTTCGCGCAGCTGGAGCGGGCCGATGCGGAACTGGCCGGGTACCTCGCCGGGGACGCCGGTGAGGTACGGATCGGAGCCTTCTCCACCGCCGTACCGGCGCTCGTGGTCCCGGCCGTGGCGGCGCTGCGGCGCACCCGCCCCGGGGTGGAGGTCCGGGTGCGGGAGACGGAGGCCGCCGAGTCGTACGAGCTCCTGTCCGCCGGGATCGTGGACCTGGCGCTGTCCCTGGCGGCGCACGCCCCGACCGCGCGGGATCCCCGCTTCACCCGGATCACGCTGCTGGAGGACCCGCTGGACGTGGCGCTCCCGCCGGGCCATCCGCTGGCGGCCGCGCGGGACGTGCGGCTGGCGGACCTGTCCGGGGACCGGTGGATCTACGGCGGCAGCGGCCCCTGGTCGGAGATCACCCGCAGCGCCTGCGAGGCGGCCGGCTTCGTACCGGAGCAGGCGCACTCGGCGTCCGGGTGGACCGCGATCCTGGCGATGGTGGAGGCGGGGATGGGCGTCGCCCTGGTCCCCCGGATGGTGTCGAGCCGTGCCTCGGGCGTGGCGGTCCGGGTCCTCGCCCACGACCGCCCCGCCCGGCACGTGGTCGCGGCGGTACGCCGGGGGGCGGAGGCGGCGCCGGCTGTCGGCCACGTCCTGGCTGCCCTGCGAGCGACCGCCGGCCGACGGTAGCCGCCCGGGCCTGGCGCCGCCGCCGGCCGGGCGGTGGGCGTCGGCGCCCGGCGCCACTGCACGGCGGCTTCGCGGGCTGTCGACCACGTCGTGGCTGCCCCGTGGGCCGTAGCCGTCCCGGGCCCGGCGCAGCGGCGCCGGACCCGCGCCGCCCGCCTCACTCGCCGGCGAGGCCGGCTTGCCCGCAGGGCGATGTCAGCCCTGCCAGGGGGGAACCTGCCAGCGGTGGCTGGGGGAGACTGAGGCGCCGGGAAGTCCGGGGGCAGAGCCCCCGGACCCCGCGCGAGCCGCTTAGGCCCGAGCGGCAGCGGCGTCGGCCGCCTGCGCCTTCAGCGCCCGCTCGACGCCCGCGCGGGACTCCGAGACCAGGCGCCGCAGACCCGCGTTCGGCTCCGCCGACGCCAGCCAGGCGTCCGTCGCGGCCAGGGTCTCCTCCGAGACCTGGAGGGACGGGTAGAGCCCCACCGCGATCTGCTGGGCGAGCTCGTGGCTGCGCGTGTCCCAGACCTCCTTGACCACCGCGAAGTACTTCTCGCTGTACGGGGCCAGCAGCTCGCGCTGGTCGCTCTGGACGAAGCCCGCGATCACCGCCTCCTGCACCGCGTTCGGCAGCGGCTCGCCCTCCACCACCGAGGCCCAGGCCTCGGCCTTGGCCTCCGCCGTCGGGCGCGCCGCCCGGGCGGTCGCCGCGTGGCGCTCGCCCGCCGCCGTGGCGTCGCGCTCGACCTCCGCCGCGATGGCCGGCTCGTCCGCGACGCCCGTCGCAGCCAGCCGCTCCAGGAACGCCCAGCGCAGCTCCGTGTCGACGGCCAGGCCCTCGATCTCCGCCGCGCCGTCCAGCAGCGCCGACAGATAGGTCAGCTGCCCCTCCGTGCGGGCCGTGGCCGCGAAGGCACGGGCCCACGCCAGCTGGTGGTCGCTGCCCGGCTCGGCCGCGCGCAGGTGCTCCAGCGTGGCCTCGGTCCAAGTGGCCAGGCCCTGGGCGCGCCACGCCGGGTCGGCGTACAGCTCGAGGGCCAGCTTGACCTGCCGCTGGAGCGACTGGACGACGCCGATGTCGGACTCCTTGCCGATGCCCGAGAGGACCAGCGCCAGGTAGTCGCGGGTGGCGAGCTCGCCGTCGCGCGTCATGTCCCAGGCCGAGGCCCAGCACAGCGCCCGCGGCAGCGACTGCGTGAAGTCGCCGAGGTGCGCGGTGACCGTGGCCAGGGACTCCGTGTCCAGGCGGACCTTCGCGTACGACAGGTCGTCGTCGTTGAGCAGCACGACGGCCGGGCGGGTGCGGCCCACGAGCTCCGGCACCGCCGTCAGCTCGCCCTCGATGTCCAGCTCGATCCGGTCCGTGCGGACCAGCCGGCCGTCCTCCAGCTCGTACAGGCCGATCGCGATCCGGTGCGGGCGCAGGATTGACTCGCCCTTGGCACCGGACGGCAGCGCGGGCGCCTCCTGGCGGACCGCGAAGGCGGTGATCACACCGTCCGCGCCGGTGGTGATCTCCGGGCGCAGGATGTTGATGCCGGCCGTCTCCAGCCACGCCTTCGACCAGGCGGTCAGGTCGCGGCCCGAGGTCTCCTCCAGGGCGCCCAGCAGGTCGGACAGGCGCGTGTTCCCGTACGCGTGCGCCTTGAAGTACGCCTGCACGCCCTTGAAGAAGGGGTCCATGCCGACGTAGGCGACGAGCTGCTTGAGCACCGAGGCGCCCTTGGCGTACGTGATGCCGTCGAAGTTGACCAGGACGTCGTCCAGGTCACGGATGTCCGCCATGATCGGGTGCGTGGACGGCAGCTGGTCCTGCCGGTACGCCCAGGTCTTCATGGAGTTGGCGAAGGTCGTCCACGCGTGCGGCCACTTCGAGCCCTCCGCGTACGCCTGGCAGGCGATCGACGTGTACGTCGCGAACGACTCGTTCAGCCACAGGTCGTCCCACCACTCCATGGTGACCAGGTCACCGAACCACATGTGCGCGAGCTCGTGCAGGATCGTCTCGGCGCGCACCTCGTACGCCGCGTCCGTGACCTTCGAGCGGAAGACGTACTGGTCGCGGATGGTGACCGCGCCCGCGTTCTCCATCGCGCCCGCGTTGAACTCCGGGACGAAGAGCTGGTCGTACTTGGCGAAGGGGTAGGCGTACGCGAACTTCTCCTGGAACCAGTCGAAGCCCTGCCGCGTCACGTCGAAGATCGCCTCGGCGTCGAGGAACTCGGCGAGCGAGGGCCGGCAGTAGATGCCGAGCGGCACGGACTGCCCGTCCGGTCCCTCGTACGAGCTGTGCACCGCGTGGTAGGGGCCCACGATCAGCGCGGTGATGTACGTCGAGATCGGCGGGGTGGGCTCGAAGACCCACACGTTGTCCTTGACGTCCGCGCTCTGCGCCCCCTCGGGAACCTCACGGGGCGAGTTCGAGATGACCGTCCAGCCCTCCGGGGCCGTCACGGTGAACTGGAACGTCGCCTTCAGATCGGGCTGCTCGAAGCTGGCGAAGACCCGCCGCGCGTCCGGCACCTCGAACTGGGTGTACAGGTAGGCCTGCTGGTCGACCGGGTCCACGAAGCGGTGCAGGCCCTCACCGGTGTTCGTGTAGGCGCAGTCCGCGACGACACGGAGCTCATTGGCCCCGGCCCTCAGGTGCTTCAGCGCGATCCGCGAGTCCCGGAACACGGCGGCGACGTCCAGCGCCTTGCCGTTCAGGACCACCTCGTGCACGGCGGGGGCGACCAGGTCGATGAAGGTCTCGGCCCCCGCCTCGGCCGACTGGAAGCGCACGGTGGTGACGGAGGGGTAGGTGCCACCGGCCTGGGCGCCGCTGAGATCGAGTTCGATCTCGTAGGAGTCGACGGTGAGCAGCTTTGCCCGCCGGCGGGCCTCTTCACGGGTGAGATTCGTGCCTGGCACGCGGTCATCTCCTTCGATGGTGACGTTGCCCGGCCATCCTTCCATGCGGGTCGGGTCACCGCGGCGGAGTAATCCACGGGCGAACGGGACCGGGGCCCGCCCCCACTCCCCGCTTTGGTGGCGCTACTTGTCCTACCTCGGTAGCATCAGGGTATGAAGATCAGTGTGAGCCTGCCGCAGGAGGATGTCACCTTCGTGGACGAGTACGCCGCGAGAACGGAGGCCGAGTCCCGGTCCGCGGTGATACACGCGGCAATCGACCTTCTGCGGGCCGCAGAGCTGGAGGCCGAGTACACCGAAGCCTTCGCCGAATGGGACGGGAGCGAGGACGCCAAGCTCTGGGACCGCACCTCGGGCGATGGGATCACCAATGAGGCGTGGTGACATCTACATGGTCGATCTGGAGCCGGCCCGCGGTAGCGAGGCGAGCAAGGTCAGACCGGCTGTGATCGTCTCCAGTAACCCGGCCAACGAATCGGTGTCCCGCAACGGCCGAGGTGTCGTCACGGTCGTACCGCTCACGTCGAACATCACGCGGGTCCTCACATTCCAGGTGTTCCTCCGTGGGGACGAAACGCGCCTGCCCAAGGACTCGAAGGTCCAGTGCGAGCAGGTCCGGTCGGTCGCACCCGAACGCATCCTGCAACGGGTCGGCGTGGTCCCCCGCCAGCGGATGGCGGAGATCGACGCGGCGCTCCGGCGCCACCTGGCGCTGTAGGCACACCAGAGGGGCGGCACCGTCGCGGTGCCGCCCCTCAGCCGTGCAACGGGATCAGCCGCGCAGCTCCTCGGCCACCAGCTCCGCGATCTGGACCGCGTTCAGGGCCGCGCCCTTGCGCAGGTTGTCGCTCGAGACGAACAGCGCGAGGCCGTTCTCCACCGTCTCGTCGGCGCGGATGCGGCCGACGTACGAGGCGTCCTTGCCGGCCGCCTGGAGCGGGGTCGGGATCTCCGAGATCTCGACGCCCGGGGCGTCCTTCAGCAGCTCGTACGCGCGCTCGACGCTGATCGGGCGGTCGAAGCTGGCGTTGACCTGGAGGGAGTGGCCGGAGAAGACCGGCACGCGCACGCAGGTGCCGGACACCTTGAGTTCCGGGATCTCCAGGATCTTGCGGGACTCGTTGCGGAGCTTCTGCTCCTCGTCGGTCTCGTGGGAGCCGTCGTCCACGAGGGAGCCGGCGAGCGGGAGGACGTTGAAGGCGATCGGACGCCGGTAGACGGCCGGCTCCGGGAACGCGACGGCCTCGCCGTCGTGGGCCAGCTCCGTGGCGCGCGCGGCGACGGCCTGGACCTGGCCGTCGAGCTCGGCGACACCGGCGACGCCGGAGCCGGACACGGCCTGGTAGGTGGTGGCGATCAGCGCGATGAGGCCGGCCTCGTCGTGCAGCGGGCGCAGCACCGGCATCGCGGCCATGGTGGTGCAGTTCGGGTTCGCGATGATGCCCTTGGGGCGGTTCTTGATCGCGTGCGGGTTGACCTCGGAGACGACGAGGGGGACCTCGGGGTCGCGGCGCCAGGCCGAGGAGTTGTCGATCACGACGGCGCCCTGCGAGGCGACCTTCTCGGCCAGCGCCTTGGAGGTGGCGCCGCCCGCGGAGAAGATCACGATGTCCAGGCCCGTGTAGTCGGCGGTGGACGCGTCCTCGACGGTGATCTCGCGGCCCCCCCATTCGAGGGTCGAGCCCGCGGAACGGGCCGAGGCGAACAGTCGCAGCTCGTCCACCGGGAACTTCCGCTCGGCGAGGATGCTGCGCATGACTCCGCCGACCTGTCCGGTGGCTCCGACGATTCCGACCCTCACGGTGACTCCCTCTGGTACGTACAGCTCGGTCAAGCCTGCTCCATCATGCGTGCGACCCCGGGCCGCTTGTCCAATCCATTGTCCGCAGTGCGGGACGGCAGCCCGGGAAGCCCGAAGGGGCGGCGCTCGTCAGAGCGCCGCCCCTCCGGTGTGCACGTCCTACGGGAGGACCTTGTCGATCTGCACGCTGCCGGTGCCGGCGGCGGTGCCGCGGGCGTTGAGCAGCTGGACCTGGCCGAAGAACTGCCGGCCCTCGGGGGCCGCGCCGCTGACCAGGACGTTCGCCGAGACCTGCGCGGTGGCGCCGGTGGCGAGGTTCACCGCGGCGGCCTCGTCGACCTGGACGGAGCCCAAGGCGGCCGAGAAGAACACGTCGCGGTAGTCGTAGGTGGTGGAGCCGGCCGGGACCGCGTAGCCGATCACCTTGACGGTGTAGGTGCCGGCGGCCGGCTTGACCAGGCTCACGGCCTCCTCGGAGTCGCCGTCGGCGGCGGAGCCGACCTTGACGCCGTCCTTGTAGACCTCCAGGTCGAGGTCGGCGGCGGTGTCGGAGACGTTGCCGATCGCGATGTCGAGCCGGGACGTGCCCTCGGCGATCGTGACCTCGCTGGTGTGGGTCTCACCGTTCGCGATGGTCGGCTTGGCGACCTTGGCGGAGCCGAGCGGCCCGCCCTGGAGCTTGCCACCGGTGATGGCCGCGGCGTCGTTCTTGACGCTCCACTGGACGGGCGCCGGGGTGCCCTGCTTCACCTCGGGCAGGACCTTGACCGCGGGGTCGAAGGCCGCGCCGAGCACGGAGACGTCCAGCTTGTACGGGTTGTCGAGCAGCGGCGACGTGCGGCGCGACTCGACCTCGATCTCCCAGACGCCCGGCTGCGGGTCGGGGTACGACCGGACGTCGGGGCGGCAGGTGTTGGCCGGGTTGTCGTAGTTCGGGTAGCAGTTCACCGTCGACGTGGGGTCGACGGGGACGCCGTACGGGTGGATCGCGACGAAGCGCGTCTGGCTGCCCGCCGCGAGACCGCCGAGGGCGACCTCAAGGGTCTTGGCGCCCTGCGGGACCGTCACGAAGTAGGACGTGTGGGTGTTGCGCTGCACGGAGGAGGTCTGCGACAGCGTGAAGGACGGCGACGCCAGCGGGGCCGCCGCGACGACCGTCGTCAGGATCTGCTTGTCGATGCCCTCGGTGGTCTCGTCGTCCAGCTGCAGGATGCCGCTGTGGACGCCGGCCGTCTTGGCGTTGGCCTCGACCTTGATGGTGACGGGCTTGTTCAGCGGCAGGGTGACGTAGTCGTAGCCGCCGACGACCTTGAAGGTGCCGTCGTTGTTGCGCCAGCTCAGGTCGTGCCGGGTGCCGTACTTGACGCCCGTCGTGCGGGTGACGACGACGTTGTAGACCTTCTTCTGGCCGACCTTGAGGCCGCCCTCTCGGTCGTACAGGCCGGTGCCGAAGCCCGGGGTCTTCAGGAACTGGTCGATCGCCGTGTCGACCGGGGCCTTGACGGTGAACTCGTTGGCCTTCGCGTCGCGCTGGATGGACTCCCACGCGCCGACGACGTCGATCAGACCCGAGCCCTGGGCGTGCGCCGGGACGTCTGCGTTCTTCTTCGCGGTGCTGGTGAGCGCGATCCGCAGGGCGGCCGGGGTCAGCTTGATGTTCTGCTGCTTCGCGGCCGAGATCAGCAGGGCGCTGGCGCCCGCCGCCTGCGGGGAGGACATCGAGGTGCCCTGGAGCATGCCGTAACCGGCCGGCAGGTTGTAGCCGGCCTCCTTCACGGGCTGACCGGGCAGCCAGGTCTGGATGGTGTTGATGGCGGCGCCGGGAGCGGTGATGGTCGGCGTGAAGCCGCCGTCCTCACGCGGACCGCGCGAGGAGAACGGGAACATGTTGTACTTCGTGGCCACGCCGGAGCCGTAGTTGGCGGCCCAGGTCTCCTTGGAGACCGCCGCGCCCACGGAGATGACCTTGTCCGCGAGGGACGGGTCGCCGATGGTGTTGATGCCCGGGCCCGAGTTGCCGGCCGAGATGACCAGCTGGACGCCGTAGGTGTCGATGAGGTTCTTGTAGAGCTCGGCGCGCGCGTTGTTGCCGTCGTTCAGGGCCGGCAGACCGCCGATGGACATGTTGACGATGTCCACGCCCCGGTTGACGACGAGGTCGATAATGCCCTCGGTCAGCGCGATGTTGGTGCAGCCGCCGGACCAGGAGCAGGCGCGCGAGGAGACGATCTTCGCGCCGGGCGCCTCGCCGTTCATCTTGCCGCCGAAGAGGCTGTGGGCGGCGGTGATGCCGGCGACGTGCGTGCCGTGCTCGGACTCGATGATGCCGACGTTGACGAAGTCGGCCTTCTTGCCGATCCAGTCACCGCCCAGCGGGTCCATCGGGACGTCCTTGCGGATCTCGATCACGAACGGGATGCGCTCGGCGACCTCGGTCCCCGGGTTGTCCGTGCCGAAGTAGCCGATCTGGTAGCCGTCCTTGTACGGCCTCATCGGCTCGTTGTTCGTGAAGTCACCGTCTTGGTCGGTGTCGACGCGGACGGTGCCGGCCGCGGCGTCGTAGAGCATGCCGAACCGGTCGGTGGTGTCCCCGTCGCGGTTGACGTCGCCCTTCATGTCGCCGTTGGCGGTGATCGACTCGCTGAAGCGGCTCCACTGGAAGCTGCCCTCGGGGGCCTTCCAGCTCTGGCCGCCCGCGGTGAACGTGCCGCCGGCCGCGGTGACCGGGGTGATCTGGGCGCGCCAGGTGCCGTCGCCGTCGGTGATCGGGTCGGTCGCCGTGACCCAGTCGACGATCTTGCGCTCGCCGGTGGTGGTCTTCTGGAGGGCCGGGTGGCCGAGGTCGACGCCCGAGTCCATGATGCCGATGGTCACACCGCGGCCGTCGGCCTGCGGGTTGCTCTCGACGAAGTCCACCGCGCCGGTCTCGAAGGACGGGTTGTACGGGTTCTTCGCCGGGGTGTTCTTGTCCGGCGCCGGGTAGGTCTCGGTCGCGGTCTTCTCGACCTTGCCCGACGAGCGGTCGGCGTCGGGGCGCGGGTCCGGCCGCTGGATCTCGTGCCGCAGGTCGATGCCGTGCACGGAGGACAGCTTGGCGGCCGCCTTCAGCGCGGCCTCCGCCTTGTCGGTGGGCAGGGTGGCGCGTACATATCCGAGCTTGTCGTACGTCTGGCCCACCGAGGCGCCGTGGACGGCGTCGAGCTGCTGGGCCACCTGCCCGGTCTGGCCGGGGGCGGTCGCGACCATGACGGTGACGGTCGCGTCACCCTTGGCCTTGGCCTCCTGGAGCAGTTCGGCGTCGGCCGAACCGAGCTTCCGCTCGGCGGACTTGACCGCCGGGTTGGTGCCCGGGCTGTCTGCGGCGGTCGCCGCGAAGACGGGCACGGCGCCGGTGGCCGCGAGGGCGGCGACCAGACCTGCCGCTGCCGCGACGCGAGCGACGCGTCTGGCCCCGGGTATGGAGCTGGGGGATTCGAGGGTCATCAGCATCCCTGGTAAGTGAAAGAAACGGTCCGGATTTCGGTGCCGGATGACCGGTCAGCCTGTCGTAAGTGACAGCTGTTTGGGGAGGGTTGTCATTGACCGAGACCTGACATGGCGGACACCCGCCAGCGCGGCATATACGCCAGCACGCTGATACCGGGGCAGGCCGGGGCGAATTCCTGGGTCTGGAGAGCTGATTCGTAGACTTCACGGCCCCATGTCACGGGCGGGCCGTGGATCCGCCCTCGGGCGGGTGTGACAGGTTTCGCGCGTTCAGCGCTCGCGCGTGCGCGCGTAGTGGCGGGAAGCCTTCGCCCGGTTTCCGCAGGCGGCCATCGAGCACCAGCGCCGGGCGCCGTTGCGCGAGACGTCGTAGAAGTGCAGGACACAGCTCTCGGAAGCGCAGCCGCGGATCCGGTCGGGCCCGGCGGCCAGCAGTTCGAGGTAGTCGCGGGCAGCGATCCAGGCGGGTCCCCAGGCCGGGTCGGCGAACTCGGCCCGCTCGCCGGGGCCTTCGGCGGTCAGCGTGGCGCGGATGCGGCCGTGTTCCAGGACGGCGTCGACCAGGGCGCGCGCGCTCTCGTCGGCCGGGTCCGCCACCGCGCGGGCCAGCGCCTCGCGCGCGGTCAGCAGGTGGACGAGCGTGGGGGCGTCTGCGCGGAAGCGGTCGGCGAGGCCGGTGCTCTCCAGCCAGACCGCGAGTCCCTCGACCCGGGTCAGCCCGGCGGCTCCCGCGAACAGGTCCACCGGCTCGCCGTCCATGATCCAGCGGGTGTTCAGCAGGTCGAGGGCGACCGGTTCGCCGATCAGGGGCCGTGGATCCGCCTGTGCCGCCATGTCCCCGCTCCTCCTTGCGCGCTCGCTAACCCATGAAGCGTACGTGACCGGTTGACGCATGGATCTCTAACCCTTAACTTAATTTTAGAAGGTTAGACCACCTCGCCCGAGGGGCTCTTCGAAAGGGGGGCAGCCATGACGGCTGTCATCAGCAAGCTGCGCACCGGCCACGTGGGGCTCAATGTCACGGACCTCTCCCGCTCGCTCGCCTTCTACCGGGACGCCCTCGGCTTCCAGGTGCTCGGCGAGGGCAAGGAAGAGGACCGCCGCTTCGCCTTCCTCGGCCAGGACGGCGAGCTCGTCCTCACCCTCTGGCAGCAGGCCGACGGCGCGTACGCACCGGCCGCGGCCGGACTGCACCACCTCGCGCTGTCCGCCGGCGCGATCGAGGAGGTACGGGAGTACGAGGCGCGGCTGAGCGCCCTGGGCGTCGAGTTCGCGTACGAGGGCGTGGTCGCCCACGGCGAGGGCGCGGCCTCCGGCGGCATCTTCTTCCACGACCCCGACGGGACCCGCCTGGAGATCTCCGTCCCCACCGGCGCCGAGGGTGCAGATGCCCCCACCACGGGGGCTCCCACCTGCGGGTTCTTCTAATGAGCGACGCTTACCACGAGGGCTCGCTCGCCGTGCAGGACCGGGTCGGCGTACGTGAGCTCGCCGCGCACGTCGGCCGCTCGATCGGCACGGGCATCCGGGACGTCGCCGCTGCCTTCCTGGAACTCCAGCCCCACCTGGTCGTCGGCGCGGCCGACGGTACGGGCCGGATGTGGGCCTCCCTGCTCACCGGCGCCCCCGGTTTCGTACGGGCCACCGGGCCGGACCGGATCACGGTCGCGGGCGGGCTGCCGGCCGGGGACCCGCTCGCGCAGGCCCTGGCCACCGCGGGGACCAGGGTCGGGACCATCGCCCTCGACCCGCGCACCCGGCGCCGGATGCGGCTGAACGGGACGACCGAGGTGACCGGGCGCGGGTTCGCGGTCCGGGCCGAGCAGGTCTTCTCCAACTGCCCGAAGTACATGCAGAAGCGGCAGCCGCTGGAGGTGGCCGCCGAAGGGGCCGGCGTGGTGGGCCGCGGGGATACGCTCACCCCCGGCATGCGGCGGGCCGTCCGCGCCGCCGACACCTTCTTCGTCGCCACCACCGCGGCGGACGGGGCCGATGTCAGCCATCGGGGCGGGCTGCCGGGGTTCGTGGAGGTGCTCTCGCCCGTGGAGCTGGCCTGGCCGGACTACGCGGGCAACGCCATGTTCCTGACGCTGGGGAACCTGGCCGCCGACCCCCGGGCCGCACTGCTGTTCCCGGACTGGGAGAGCGGCGCGGTGCTCCAGCTCAGCGGCCGCGCCCGGACCGAATTCGGGGCCGACGCGAGCCGCACCATCCGGTTCCGTGTGGAGTCGGTCGTGGAGAGCCTGCACCCGGGGCGGCTGCGCTGGAGCGCCCCGGAGTACTCGCCGGCCCATCCGGCACCGCCGTCGCCGCCACCTCACCGGGGGAGTACGACGAGGTAGGCGGCGGGCTCGCGGTCGCCGGACGCCGTGAGGGCGGTCCGGACGACCGCGGCCTGCTGCTCGGGCCAGTCGCGCAGCTTGCGCGGGGTGATGTGGATGACCGTCACCCCGAGCCGCTCCAGCGTCTCCCGCTTGCGGGCGGCCTCCGACCACTGCTCGTCCTCGCCCTGGCGCGGGGCGCGGGTGTCGATCTCGACGGCGACGGCGTGCTCGGGCCAGTAGGCGTCGACCCCGCCGAGGTGCGGGCCGCCGGGCAGCCGCAGATCCACGTTCCAGACGGGCTCGGTCAGCTCGTAGCCCCGTACGAGGTGATAGAGCCGGTCCTCGGCGATGGCCCGGCCCTCCGCGAGGAGCGACTCGACGGCATCGACGACATGCGGCCGGTTCAGCAGCCGTGCCACCGTCAACTCCCGCACCACGGCAGTCGGTTCACAGTGCCCGCCGCGCACGGCCTCGCTGAGCAGACGGCGTACGGTACCGGCGTCGGAGAGCTGGGCGACGGCGTCGGCGACGGCCCGGGCGACCGGCGCGACCGGCAGCCCGGTCACCTCCTGCGGCCGGGGCAGTGCCTGCGACCGGACGATCCGCACGTCCCCGGTGGACCGCAGCCGCCGGGTGCCGGGCACCAGCACGTCGATGTGCGAGAGGGCGAGCAGCGCGGGCGCGGACCCGAACCGGTACAGCGCGAGCGCCGCCAGCCCGGTGATCATCGCCTCGCCCCCGCCGCGACTCGCGTACAGCAGTGCGGCGTGCAGGCGCTCCTCGCTGGTCGCGGGACCGGAGTGGAGCAGGAACACCCCCGGCAGGATCTGCTGCCAGGGCCGCTCGGCGGCATCGGAGGCGGTGATGCCGTGCTCGCGCAGCTGGGCGAGGGTCAGCACGCGGGGGCGGCTGCCGGTGAGGTGGGCGAGGGGGAGGGGTGTGTTGTGGTTCATGACGCGGAGATTCCCTCAGGCCATGGCCTTGCTAACCACTGTTACACGCCTGTCGGCAAACCGGGACAAGCCGGGGCTAAAGTACGGGCGTTCGATGACCGATACGGTGCGGCGCTGACGTTCGAGAACCGGGGCTCTCCCACCGCACACACCGACGGGGTGGATCACCCTGCGGGCGATCCACCCCGTCGGGCGGACGGCATCCGCCAGATCCAGCCTCGCCGGCGTGTGAGGCACGGGGGCCCGAGGGGGCCGGAGCCCCCCCGGGCAGCGAAGCCGCAGGCTAGCTGCCCGCCGCCGCGTCGCAGCGCTGCGCGCGAACGGCGCGGGCCAGGTCGTCGCGGGCCTCGAGGACGAGGCGGCGCAGGGCCGGCGCGGCCGAGGCGTGGGCCGCGAGCCATGCGTCCGTGGCCGCCAGCGTGGCGGGACCGTCCTGGAGCGAGGGGTACAGCCCCTTCACCACGTCCATCCCGATCTGGATCGAGCGGTCCGCCCAGACCCGCTCGATCACCTCGAAGTAGCGCCCCGCGTAAGCCGCCAGCAGTCCCCGCTGCGAAGGCTGCTGCATGCCCGCGATCGTCGCCTCCACCAGCGCGTTGGACAGCGCGTCCGACTCGACCACAGCCGCCCACGCCTGGTCCTTCACCGCCTGCGACGGCCGCGCCGCCATGCACCGCACGTGGTGCCGCTTGCCCGACGCCGTGTCGTCGCGCGCCAGTTCGGCGGCCAGTACGCCCTCGTCCACCGCCCCGTGCGCGGCCAGCGGCAGCAGGAAGTCCCAGCGCAGCTCCTGGTCCACCTCCAGCCCGTCGATCCGCGCCGAACCCTCCAGCAGCCCCAGCAGCAGCTGGAAGTCCCCCTCCGTCGCCGCGCTCGCCGCGAAGAAGCGGGCCCACGTCAGCTGGTGCTCCGACCCCGGGTCGGCCAGCCGCAGCTCGTGCAGCGAGCCCGCCGCCAGCTCCCGGCCGCCCTGCTCGCGCCAGTCCGGCGCCGCGTAGTGGGTGACCGCGCCGAGCGCCTGCGCGTGCAGCATCTGCAGGACGCCGACGTCCGTCTCCCGGCCCGCGTGGGCCAGTACCAGCGAGATGAAGTCGCGCGCCGGCATCAGGCCGTCCCGCGTGAGGTTCCACAGCGCCGACCAGCTCAGTGCCCGGGCCAGCGGGTCGGTCAGGTCGCCCAGGTGCGCCCGCAGGGTGGCCAGTGAGCCCTCGTCGAAGCGGATCTTGCAGTAGGTGAGGTCCTCGTCGTTGACCAGGACCAGGTCGGGCCGTTCCAGGCCGGCGAGCTCCGCGACCACGGTCCGTACGCCCGCCACGTCCGCCCCGGCCCGCGCGTAGCGGAGCAGGGAGCCGTCGGGCTCCAGCCGGTAGAGGCCGACCGCGACCCGGTGCGGGCGGAGCTCCTCACCCTCCTGCACCACCGCCAGCTCGGTCACGCGTCCGCCCGCGTCGCAGGTCACCACAGGGGTCAGCACGTTCACGCCCGCGGTCTGGAGCCAGGCCCGCGACCATTCGGCCATGTCCCGCCCGGAGACCTCCGCGAGCACCGACAGCAGGTCGTCGAGCGTGGTGTTCCCGTACGCGTTGGCCTTGAAGTAGTGGCGTGCGCCCTCCAGGAACGCGTCCCGCCCCACATAGGCGACCAGCTGCTTGAGGACGGCCGCGCCCTTGGCGTAAGTGATGCCGTCGAAGTTCAGCTTCGCGTCCTCCAGGTCACGGATGTCGGCCGTGATCGGGTGGGTGGAGGGCAGCTGGTCGGCCCGGTAGGCCCACGCCTTGCGGCTGTTGGCGAAGGTGACCCAGGCCTGGTCGAAGCGGGTGGCCTCCACCAGCCCGAAGGAGCCCATGAAGTCCGCGAAGGACTCCTTCAGCCACAGGTCGTCCCACCACTTCATGGTGACCAGGTCGCCGAACCACATGTGCGCCATCTCGTGCAGGATCACGTTCGAGCGCCGCTCGTACGAGGCCTGCGTGACCTTCCCGCGGAAGATGTACTCCTCGCGGAAGGTCACCATCCCCGGATTCTCCATCGCGCCCAGGTTGTACTCCGGCACGAAGGCCTGGTCGTACTTGCCGAAGGGGTACGGGTAGTCGAAGAGTTCGTGGAAGAGGTCGAAGCCCTGCTTGGTGACGAGGAAGACGTCGTCCGCGTCGAAGTACTTCGCGAGCCCCTTGCGGCACATGGCGCCCAGCGGGATCGTCAGGTCCCCGCGCGTGTAGGAGTCCGTCACGTAGTGGTAGGGACCCGCCACCACGCACGTGATGTACGTCGAGATCGGCGCGGTCTCGGCGAACCGCCAGACTCCGGCCTCCCGCGATTCCTCCGCGCCGTTGCTCCACACCTGCCAGCCCTCGGGCGCGCTCACCTCGAAGCGGTACGGCGCCTTCAGGTCCGGCTGCTCGAAGTTCGCGTACACCCGCCGGGCGTCCGCCGGCTCGTACTGGGTGTAGAGGTAGACCTCGCCGTCCTCCGGATCCACGAAGCGGTGCAGGCCCTCGCCGGTGCGGCTGTACGCGCAGTTCGCGTCCACCACCAGGACGTTCTCGGCGGCCAGCCCGTCCAGGGCGATCCGCGCCCCGTCGAAGACGGCGGCCGGGTCCAGGGAGCGCCCGTTCAGGGTGACGGCGTTCACCGAAGGGGCGATCAGATCCGCGAACGTGGCCGCCCCGGGAATCGCGGCCCGGAAGCGGATCGTCGTCACCGAGCGGAAGGTCCGGGGACCCTCGGCCGGCTCGGCCTCCTCCACTGCCGACCTGACGTCGAGGACCACCTCGTACCCGTCGACGGACAGCAGCTCGGCCCGCCCTCGGGCCTCTTCGCGGGACAGATTCTCTCCGGGCACGTGCACTCCTTCGTGCGTGATCGCGGTCTTCTGACGAATCCTCCCACGGGGGGAATGCGCGCGGGTCCGGCCTGGTTGGCGTCGGAGAACGTGGCCCAGTGATGCTTTTTTCTGACTTGAGGAGAGACATGACCGACACCCAGGTGCGCGAGAAGACCCCGGTCGACTTCTGGTTCGACCCGCTCTGCCCCTGGGCCTGGATGACGTCCCGCTGGATGCTGGAGGTCGAGAAGGTCCGTGACGTCGAGGTCCGCTGGCACGTGATGAGCCTGGCCGTGCTCAACGAGAACAAGCTCGACGAGCTGCCCGAGGTCTACCGCGACCTGCTCGGCCCCAAGGGGTGGGCCCCGGTGCGCGTGGTGACGGCGGCCCAGCAGAAGCACGGTGAGGAGATCACCGGCAAGCTGTACACCGCGCTCGGCACCCGCATCCACAACGACGGCCACGGCCCGACCCGCGAGGTCATCGCCGCCGCGCTGGAGGAGGTCGGCCTGCCGGCCGAGCTGCTCGCGTACGCCGACTCCGACGAGTACGACGAGGTGCTGCGCGAGTCCCACAACAACGGCATCGACCGGGTCGGCCAGGAGGTCGGCACCCCCGTGATCTCCGTGCCCGGCGCCGACGGCGACGAGGTGGCCTTCTTCGGGCCGGTCGTCACCCCCACCCCGCGCGGCGAAGCCGCCGCCCGCCTGTGGGACGGCACCCTGCTGGTCGCTTCGACCCCGGGGTTCTACGAGATCAAGCGGACCCGCGACAAGGGCCCGTCCTTCGAGTAGTCCGGCACCGCGCAGACGGAAGACCCCCGTGAGTCACGTCCTCACGGGGGTCTTCCGGTGAACACGCCCGCACGCGAAGGCTGAGAAGACGATCACGGGGCGGACGGGCCGGTGGTGCCGATCAGGCCTTGGCGGCCGGGATCAGCAGGGGGGTGTTCGCCTTGGCGTCGGCGTAGCGCTTGGCCACGTCCTGCCAGTTGACGACGTTCCACATCGCCTCGATGAAGTCCACCTTCTGGTTCTTGTACTGCAAGTAGAAGGCGTGCTCCCAGGCGTCGAAGACCAGGATCGGCACGGACGCCTGGCCCACGTTGCCCTGGTGGTCGTAGACCTGCTCGACGATCAGGCGGCCGCTGATGGGCTCGTAGGCCAGGACGCCCCAACCGGAGCCCTGCGTCGCGGAGGCGGCGAAGGTGAGCTGCTTCTTGAAGGCGGCGAAGGAGCCGAAGGATTCGGTGAGCGCGGCCGGGAGGTCGCCGAGGCCGTCCTTCTCGTCCGGGATGCCGCCGCCGTCGCCGGTCTTCGGGCTGGCCATGTTGTGCCAGTAGATGCTGTGCAGGATGTGGCCGGAGAGGTGGAACGCGAGGTTCTTCTCCAGGCCGTTGAGGGCGCCCCAGTTCTCCTTGTCGCGCGCCTCCTCCAGCTGCTCCAGCGTGGTGTTGGCGCCCGCGACGTAGGCCGCGTGGTGCTTGTCGTGGTGGAGCTCGATGATCTGCGGGTTGATCACCGGCTCCAGCGCCGCGTAGTCGTACGGAAGTTCGGGAAGCGTGTAGATGGCCATGCGTGTATCCGGTCCCCTCGGCGTGCCAACTGCTTATTGCAATTAATGCGCAACTGCACGCTAGCAGCATCTATTCCGGGTCACACGTAAGGGTCACCTCTGTCCGGAGGACGTACGGAGAAAACGAAGCCCGGGCCCGCCGTAGCGGGCCCGGGGAGGGGTCAGGGGAGGGGTCAGGGGCGCCGGGCCCGGAGCTCCCGCACCCCGGCCACCGCCAGGACCGCGGCCGCCGCGCCCGTCGACCACAGCAGCTGCGACCGGGCCGCGTCGTCGAACAGCATCAGCACCAGCACCACCGCCATGCCCAGCAGCGCCACCCACGTCAGGTACGGGAAGCACCACATCCGCAGCGTCAGCCTCTCCGGCGTCTCCCGCTCGATCCGGCCGCGCAGCTTCAGCTGCGAGACCGCGATCAGCGCCCACACGAACAGCAGTACCGCGCCGACCGCGTTGAGCATGTAGAGGAAGACCGTGTCCGGCCACAGCAGGTTCAGCACCACCGACACGAAGCCGAAGGCCACCGACGCGAACACCGCCCGGCGCGGCACTCCGCCCGGCGACACCGCGAGCAGCGCCTTCGGCGCCTCGCCCCGCTCGGCCAGCGAGAACACCATGCGGGAGGACCCGTACAGGTTGGCGTTGAGCGCCGACAGCAGGGCCACGAAGACCACGATGTTCATGATCTGGCCGGCCGCCGGGATGCCGATCGAGTCCAGGACCGCGACGTAGGGGCTCTCGCCCGGCTCCATCGAGTCCCACGGCAGCAGGGTCACGATGACCAGCATCGAGCCGACGTAGAAGAAGAGGATGCGCCACACGGCGCTGCGCACCGCGCGGGCCACCGACCGGGCCGGGTCGTCCGACTCGGCGGCCGCGATCGTGACGACCTCCAGGCCGCCGAAGGCGAAGACCACGGCCAGCATGCCGGCGATCACCCCGCCCACGCCGTTGGGGGCGAAACCGCCCTGGCCGGTCAGGTTGGCCATGCCGACGGGCTCGGTGTCGGGGAGGAGGCCGAAGATCGCGAGGGTGGCGAGGATCAGGAAGAGCACGATCGCGCCGACCTTGAGGGCCGCGAACCAGAACTCGAACTCGCCGAAGTTCCGCACGGCCGCCAGGTTGCTCACGGTGAAGACCACCATGAAGATCAGCACCCACAGCCACTGGTCGACCGCGGGGACCCAGCCGTTCGCGATCTTTGCCGCGCCGGTCGCCTCCACGGCGAGCACCACGACCAGCAGGAACCAGTACAGCCATCCGACGGAGAAGCCGGCCCAGCGCCCGAGCGCCCGCTCCGCGTGCACGGAGAACGAGCCGGAGGCGGGCATCGCGGCCGACATCTCGCCGAGCATCCGCATCACGAGCATCGCGAGGACGCCGGCGAGCAGGTACGAGTAGACGATCGCGGGACCGGCGAGGGTGATGCCGGCTCCGGAGCCGACGAAGAGCCCGGCGCCGATCACACCGCCGAGGCCCAGCATGGTCAGGTGGCGCTGCTTGAGCCCGTGGCTCAGGGGTTCCGCGGGGAGATCGGCCGTCATGGGAGGTGCTTCGGGCAGGCGGTCGCGCATGAGGGGTGCTCGTACTCTCGTTCGGCCGGGCGGCGGTGAGGGCTCCGCAGGTCGGATTGGCGGGACCCTACAGTCTCACCGAGCGGCGGCCTCGCGTGCAAAAAGGACGCGCTATCGGATCTTCCACGTGACACGGATCACGTCAACTCAGGTGTGGACCGCACTCTTTGTACGGTCTCCACCAAACCGGGGAGTACGGCTTTGTTCCGGGTGGCGGTGGGGCGGTGACGGGCCGCGGACTAACGTCACGGTGTCCCCGGCCGGTTCCCCGGCGCGGACCGCCCTGTCCCCACCACCTCGCGGAGCCCCGATGAGCACTGCTTCCGTCTCCTTCCGGCCCGGTACCGTCCTCGCCGACCTGCTGCCCGCGAGCCGCGTCCGCGACATCGCGCTCGTCGCCGGCGGAGCCGCCCTCACCGGCCTGGCCGCGCAGATCGCCGTGCCCGTCCCCGGCTCCCCGGTCCCG
Organism: Streptomyces sp. NPDC003038; assembly: GCF_040611115.1. Taxonomy (NCBI): domain Bacteria; kingdom Bacillati; phylum Actinomycetota; class Actinomycetes; order Kitasatosporales; family Streptomycetaceae; genus Streptomyces; species Streptomyces sp. NPDC003038. The sequence continues at coordinate 462,019 of NZ_JBEXNN010000001.1, read as the reverse complement.
GTCACCGGCCAGACCTTCGCGGCGCTGCTGGTGGGCACCGCCTTCGGCGCCCGCCGGGGCTTCCTCGCGCTGGCCCTGTACGCCCTCGTCGGCATGGCCGGCGTGCCGTGGTTCGCGAACGGCACCTCCGGAGCGGGCGGCGCCTCCTTCGGCTACGTGCTCGGCATGCTGCTCGCCGCCACCCTCGTCGGCGCCCTCGCACGGCGGGGCGCCGACCGCTCGGTCCTGCGTACGGCGGGCACGATGGTGCTCGGCTCCGCCGTCATCTACGCCGTCGGCGTCCCCTACCTCATGGCCGCCACCGGGATGTCCCTGAGCGCCGCCGTCGCGGCGGGCCTGACCCCGTTCCTGATCGGCGACGCGCTCAAGGCCGCCCTGGCCATGGGGGCGCTGCCGGCCGCCTGGAAGCTGGCGGGCCGCCGCGGCTGACGCTCAGCCCTGTACAGCAGCCCCGGACCGCGAGCGGCGGTCCGGGGCTGCTGCGTTCTTACGGAGGCGGCTACGCGCGGGCCGCGGCCTTGCGACGGAAGTCGCGCGCCACGCCGATGGCCAGCACCACGGCCGCCACCAGCAGCGACAGCAGCACGACCTGGCGGTTGGCGTCGTCGTAGAGCATGTAGCCCAGGACGAAGACGATCATCGCGGCGGTGGCCCAGGTCAGGTACGGGAAGAGCCACATCTTCACGGTCAGCTTCTCCGGCGCCTCGCGCAGCAGGATTCCGCGCATCCGCAGCTGGGTCAGGCAGATGACCAGCCACACGAAGAGCGCGACCGCGCCCGAGGAGTTCAGCAGGAAGTTGAAGACCGTGTCCTTGAAGGCGTAGTTGAAGTAGACGGCGGCGAAGCCGAAGACCACGGAGCCCAGGATGGCGGCGGTCGGCACACCCTTCTTGTTGACCTTGGCGAAGGACTTCGGGGCGTCACCGCGCTCACCCAGCGAGAACGCCATGCGCGATGCGGTGTACAGGCCCGAGTTCAGGCAGGACAGCACGGCCGTCAGGACGATCACGTTCATGATCTGGCCCGCGTGCGCGATGCCGATCGAGTCCAGGGCGGCGACGTACGAGCCCTTCTCGACGATCGACTCGTCGTTCCACGGCAGCAGCGTGAGGACGATGAAGATGGAGCCCAGGTAGAAGACGCCGATGCGCCAGATCACCGAGTTGGTGGCCTTGGTGACGGCGCGGCGCGGGTCCTCGGACTCGCCGGCGGCCAGGGTGACGATCTCGCTGCCCATGAAGGAGAAGACGACCATCAGCACACCGGTGAGGATGGCGCCCGCGCCGTTCGGCATGAAGCCGCCCGTGTCGGTGAGGTGGGCGAAACCGGCGCCCGGGTTGTCGGAGCCCGGCAGCACTCCGAAGACGGCCAGCAGGCCGATGACCACGAAGGAGCCGATCGCGACGACCTTGATGCCCGCGAACCAGAACTCGAACTCGCCGTAGGAGGAGACGGAGGCGAGGTTCGTGACGGTCAGCACGACCATGACGATCAGGGCCCAGGCCCACTGCGGGACGGCCGGGACCCAGCCTTCGAGGATGACGGCGCCGGCGGTGGCCTCGACGGCCAGTACGACGACCCAGAAGAACCAGTACAGCCAGCCGATGGAGAAGCCGGCCCAGCGGCCCAGCGCCCGGTCGGCGTATGCGGAGAAGGAGCCGGAGTTCGGGCTGGCGGCGGCCATCTCGCCCAGCATCCGCATGACGAAGACCACCATCGCGCCGACCAGCGCGTAGGAGACCAGGATGGCGGGGCCGGCCTTGGCGATACCGCCGCTGGAGCCGACGAAGAGTCCGGCGCCGATGACACCGCCGATGGCGATCATGGACAGATGGCGGTTCTTGAGACCGGCCTTCAGACCGTCGGAGGGCTGAACGCCACCGGGATCACCGGAGGAGTCGCCTGGCTTCTGAAGGGTCGTCGTGGAGCTCATGGACGGATCCTTAGGTTCTCGGGTTGCGAGCCCGGGCATTCAAACCTGAGATGAACGCAGGACGGAAGTCCTCGATCCGGATCGTTGCCGGGGCGCGAACGGCCGGGAGCGCGGCTCCACCGTGTCCCATCTGCGTCCTTTGGGTTTACTTGAGCTTGAGAAGTGATGTACGCGACACCCGCTGCGGGGCGACGGGTCCGCTCGTGCCACACTCGTCCCATGCGCGTGTACCTCGGATCCGACCATGCCGGCTTTGAGCTCAAGAACCACCTCGTGGACTGGCTCAAGAACAACGGCCACGAGCCCGTCGACTGTGGGCCCCACATCTACGACGCGGTGGACGACTACCCGCCGTTCTGCCTGCGGGCCGCGGAGAAGACCGCCGCGGACGCCGACAGCCTCGGCATCGTGATCGGCGGCTCCGGCAACGGGGAGCAGATCGCCGCCAACAAGGTCAAGGGCATCCGTGCCGTCCTGGCCTGGAGCGTCGAGACCGCCAAGCTCGGCCGTGAGCACAACAACGCCAACGTGATCTCCGTCGGCGGCCGGATGCACACCCAGGACGAGGCCGTCAGCTTCGTCGAGGCCTTCCTGGCGACCCCGTACTCCGGCGAGGAGCGCCACACGCGCCGCATCGAGATGCTGTCGGCGTACGAGCAGACCGGCGAGCTCCCCCCGATCCCGGCCCACCACCCGCAGGGCTGATTCCGCTTCGGCCGTGCCTCCGGGGCTCCCGGGAGCACGGCCGTTTTCCTTGTTTCACTCCGAGGAGCTGTGCCGTGCCCGAGGGGCATACGATCCACCGTCTCGCCCAGGACCACGCCGTGCGCTTCGCGGGCCGGCAGGTGCGGGTGAGCAGCCCGCAGGGCCGGTTCGCCGAGAGTGCGGCGCTGCTCGACGGGCGCGAGCTGGAGAGCGCCGAGGCCCACGGCAAGCACCTCTTCCTGGAGTTGGGCGACGCCTGGATCCACATCCACCTCGGGCTCTTCGGCAAGCTCGGCTTCGGGCCCGCCCCCGCACCGCCCGCCACCGACACGGTCAGGCTGCGCCTGCGCAACCCGGAGCACTACGCCGACCTGCGCGGTCCCACCGCCTGTGCGCTGATCGGCGAGGGCGAGAAGAAGGCGATACACGACCGGCTCGGCCCGGACCCGCTGCGCCCGGCCGACGACCCGGAGCGTGCCTGGGCCCGGATCTCCCGCTCCCGCACCACCATCGCCGCACTGCTCATGGACCAGAAGATCGTCGCGGGCGTCGGCAACGTGTACCGCGCCGAGGTCCTCTTCCGGCACGGCATCGACCCGTACCGCCTGGGCAAGGACCTCCGCCGCGAGGAGTGGGACGCCATGTGGCTGGACCTGGCCGCCCTGATGCGCGAGGGCGTACGGAACAACCGGATCGACACCGTCCGCGACGAGCACCTGCCCGAGGCGATGGGCCGCCCGCCACGGGTGGACGACCACGGCGGCGAGGTGTACGTCTACCGCAGGGCGAACATGCCCTGCCACATCTGCGGGGGCGAGATCCGCACCGCCGGACTCGCCGCCCGCAACCTCTTCTGGTGCCCGAGCTGCCAGGCCCGCTAGGCCCTGTCGTCAAAGTCCCGCCTGGCCCGCGCCGCCTGGCACCGCACCTCGCCGTGTTGTCGGAGCGCCCAAGTACGTCCAGTACTCGGGCGCTCCTCCGCCTTGCGATGCACGGCGCCAGACGACGCGGGCCTTACCGGCGCTACTTTGACGACAGGACCTAGCGCGGAGCCGGGCGGGCTCGCAACCGGCCCCACGGGCCGTCGGCTAGAAGCCGTGCGGCAGCCAGGGCGCCACATCGCCCGCGAAGGCGCGCGAGGCCTCCGCCAGCGCGCCCGGGCGCAGCTCGCGCACCCGGCCGGCCGCCGCCAGCGAGGTGAGCGTGACCCCGCCGAGGTACGCCGAGCCGAGCTCCCGGACCGACAGCTCCAGGTCGGCCGGCTCCGCGGTCCGGCTACAGGCCGCCGCGCCCTTCGCATCGGTGACGAGCCGCCACCGCCCCTCGTTCCAGGGGCAGAAGGCGTCCTCGACCTCCAGGACCAGGTCCGCCGGAGCCCCGTACGTCCGCGCCTCCAGCGCGGCGGGCAGATCCACCAGCCGTACGTGCAGCGAGTCCCGGGTGCGCGGCTGGGAGCGCCGGACATCGCTGACCAGGTGCAGCAGCGGGTCGTCCACCGGCCTCCTGTGCGCCCGTACGGTCCAGGTCAGGTCGATCCCGAAGAGATAGCGCCACAGCGCCGCGCACGCCGCCGGGTCGAGCGCGTCGAGATCGACGACCTCGACCTTGCCGTCCGAACCGGCCTGGTCCCAGTCGGCCTTGACCCGGTAGCGGGCGTAGCCCACCACCTCGCCGTCCTCCCGCTCGGCGACCACGCACTTCAGCGGGGACCCGCCATCGCGCATCGAGGGCGGATCCAGCAGCGCCTGGCGTTCCCAGCCCGGCTGCCGGGCCGGCATGCCCGGGCGCCCGGGGACCAGCGCGGCGTAGACCCGCTCGCATGCGGCCAGCGCCTGCTCCGGGTCGACGAGGCGGAGCCGTACGGCGTCCGTTCCCGGCGGCACGCGGAGACGTACGCGGGTCGTGTCGATGTCCACGGCCAGGGAGTACGTCGCCGTGCCGTAGCCGAAGCGCCCGTAGATCGCCGGTTCCGAGGCCGTCAGCACGGCGAGCGGCTCGCCACCCGCCCGGACGTCGTCCAGTTGGCGGCGCATCAGGGAGGTGAGCACCCCGCGGCGGCGGTGGGTGGGGGAGACGCCCACCATCGTGACGCCGGCCGACGGTACGATCGCGCCGCCCGGTACCGAGAGGCGGAAGCTGAAGGCTCCGGCCGAACCGACGCAGGTCACGCCGTCCCAGACCCCAAGTGAACGTTTCATCTCCGTCAGCGACTTGTACAGCCGCCGCTCCTGCGAGGACTCGGGCACACCGCCGAACGCCAGTTCCAGCTGGTCGTACCAGACATCCCACTCATCAGCCTGCAATACGCGCATCTCAAGGGCCATACGGCCATCCCTATCAAGGCATTCCGCCGCAGTCGAAGCCTTTTCGTGACCGGGGGGCCCGCCAGGTCCGGGGGTACCCCTGCGCGCGCACAGCCAGGATGGATAAGGTCCCCAAGCAATGGCCGGAGCACGCGTGGAGACCGTCATGGCCCGGATGCGCATGACGTCGCACCGGGCGCGCACCTCCCTGCGCAAATCCGCCGTCGACTACTTCCGCGGCGACGGCTCCGACTTGCTCGCATTCCTCGGGCTGCTGCTGACCGTGCCGGCCATCGCCTGCGGCACCCTCATGCTGCCCGTCTGGTTCTCGCCCTCGGCGCTCGTCCTGCCGATCGTGGCCGGAGGCCTGCTGCTGCGCCCCGCCAGCCTGCTCGCCCTGTACGCCGCCGCCGCGACCGCGCTGATCGTCGAGGCGCTCGTCCTGGGCCCGTACACCCTGGGCCCGGCGCGGGTCACCCCCGGCAACATCCTCGTGGTCGCGGCCTGCGGATTCTTCGGACTGGTCATCGCGCAGTTCCGCAGCCGCGTCGGCGTCCCCTGGCGGCGCGGCGGCACGATGCTCTTCGACCTGCGCGAACGGATCCGGGTACAGAGCAAACTGCCCGCCCTGCCGCGCGGCTGGCACCGCGAGATGGCCCTGCGCCCCGCCGGCGGACAGTCCTTCTCCGGCGACTTCGTGGTCGCGGCCCGCACCAACGGCGGCCGCACCCTGGAGATCGTCCTGACCGACGTCTCCGGCAAGGGCATGGAGGCGGGCTCCCGGGCCCTGCTGCTGTCCGGCGCCTTCGGCGGACTGCTCGGCGCCCTGCCGCCGCACGGCTTCCTGCCCGCCGCCAACGGGTACCTGCTGCGCCAGGACTGGGACGAGGGCTTCGCCACCTCCATCCACCTCGTCCTGGACCTGGAGACCGGCGACTACGAACTCCTCTCCGCCGGCCACCTCCCCGCCCTCCAGCTCTGCGCGGGCACCGGCCGCTGGCGGGAGAAGTCCGGCGAGGGCCCGCTGCTCGGCGTCTACGACGGCGCCGAGTTCCTGGCCGCCCGCGGGAACCTGCGCCGCGGCGACGTCCTGATGCTCTTCACGGACGGCCTCGTCGAGACGGCCGACCGCGACATCGGCGAAGGCATCGACCGCCTCACGGGCGAAGCCGACCGCTACGTCGCCTCCGGCTGGGACGGCGCGGCCTGGCACCTGATCGAAAAAGTCGCCAAGGACGTCAACGACGACCGCGCCCTGCTGCTCATCCGCCGCTCCGCCTGAGCGGAGCTTCCCCCGCGCCTGATCCGCGGATCGCGAAGGGAGTTCCCATCCCCAGAGTCGTCATCACCGGCGCCACCGGCTTCATCGGCCGCCACGTCGTTCGCCACGCGGAGAGCCGGCGCCTGCCACTGCGGCTGATCTCGCACCGCACCGAGCTCCCCGCCACCACGCGCGGCACGGAGATCGTCTCCGCGGACCTCCGCGACCCCCACGGCCTGCGCGGGGTGTGCGACGGCGCGGACGTCCTGCTGCACTGCGCCTCGCAGATCGGCGGATCGCGCGAACTGTGCGAGGCCGTCAATGCCCGCGGCACCGAGGCGCTGGTCGAAGACGCCCGCCGCAGCGGTGTGTCCCGCATCGTCTACCTCAGCACCGCCGCCGTGTACGGCCGTGGTGTCTTTCGGCAGGCCCGGACCGAGGACCTCACCCGCGCCCCGCTCTCCGACACCTCGCGGACCCGGGCCGCCGCCGAGGACACCGTCCTGGCCGCCGGGGGCATCGTCCTTCGCCCCCACCTCGTATACGGAGTGGACGACACCAGGGTGGTACCCGGGATGCTCCGCATGGCCGCGGCCCTGCCCGGCACCGTGGAGGGCTGGAGCGCACGCACGTCGGCCGTCGCTGCGGAGGACCTCGCACGCGGCATCGTCGCCGCCGCCCTCGCGCCCGCCGAGCGGTTCACCGCGTCCGTCTACCACGCCAACCACCCGCGGCCCGAGGCCTGGAGCGCGCTGCTGCGGGCCGTCGTCGCCACCGCGTCCGTCCCCTGGCCGCGGACCGACCTGACCTATCGGGAAGCGAGCGCCTTCCTGGAGGCCCGCGGCCGCTCCCCGCACGACCTGGACATGGTGACCACCGACCACTGGTTCGACAGCGACCCGCTGTGGAGCGACCTGGGCTGTGACCCCGGCCCCGGCTTCGCCGGCCGGTTCCCCCGCTACGCCTCGTGGTACCGGGAGTTCCTGACCGGAACGGCTGCGACCACCGCGCTCTGAGCAGCTGGCCCCGCCCTCACCCGCACCGTCGCGGGCAGGGCCGCGCTCCGCCCCGCCCCAGGCACCGCCGCCACCGGCGACCCGTGCCCTTCCCGGCGGGTTCCTCTCACGGCCCGGTCCCGGCCGCGGTGCGACCCGCTCGACGACTCGGGCCCGGGTCACCTGGCCGGTGGCCGGGTGCTCCGCGAACCCCCGGTCGCGGAGCACCGCCGGGCGCCCGTCGAGCCGGCCGGAACCAACGCGCGCGGCAGCATCCGGTGGGGGGCGTACGCCGACCGCCCCCGGCCGACCGCCCCCGGCCGACCGCCCCCGGCCGACCGCCCCCGGCCGGCCGGCCGGCCGGGCCGGGCCGCCGCCGGAGGTGCGGGCGCGCCACGCGGTCAGTGTGCCGCCGCCCTCCACGGGCCGATGCCCAGCTTCCCGGTGTCCCCGAGGTCGACGGGCCGCGTCAGGCGCAGCGTCAGTCGAGGCGCACCGGGCCGGGGCGAGACATCCAGTACCCATCCCTCAGCGGCGGTCCCGTCGGTGACCCGATTGCGCCACACCAGCGTCATCGAGGCGGCCTCGCCCGGCGCCAGCGTCACCCGCTCCGGGGGCTCGTCCGCGCTCGGGAGCGACGAGGTGATCCCCGCCGAGCCGTGTGCGACGGTCACGTCCATCGGCGCCTGCTCCTCGTCCAGCAGCCGCATCTCCGGGTAACCGTCCAGGACGTACGGCTCCGCACCGCAGTTCACCACCCGGATGCTCTCGACCCGCAGTCCCATCGCCGCGTCCCCGCCGCCCTCGGTGAGCCGCACCCCACCCTCGGGACATGCCGCCTGAGTCGGCTGCTGCCGGGCGGGCGCGGTGGAGCTCTGCTCCGCCGCCGGCGCCACCGGCACCCGCGTCGGCCCCGGCGCGGCCCGCGGCGCCGGCGGCGTGGCGCACCCCGCCAGCGCCCCGGCCAGTACCCCCGCCAGCACCGCGGCCAGCGCCCCCGTCACGGTCACGTTCCCGGCCGAGCCGCCCCGAACCCACCGCTTCACGATGCGCTTCACGATCATTCCCCGACCCTACGACGGCTCCGCCGCGTCCGGGACCGGCCACTCTCCCCGGATTGGCCCGCCCGTGCCCGTCTCCGCGCCGCCTACCGTGCACCCATGGACCGCACCCTCGCCGCCGACCTCGCCCGGCTCCCCGACCTCCTCGACGCCACCCGCCGCGCCGCCGCCGACGCGCTCGGGTCCCTGGAGGCGCGTCCCGTCGTACCGCCCGCCGGAAAGCCGTACGACCCCGAGCCCCTCCCCGAGGCGGGCGCCGGCACGGAACACGCCCTCGCCGCCTTCCACGACCGCTGGGCGCCGCGCCTGTCCGCTTCCCCCGGACCCCGCTACCTCGGATTCGTCACCGGCGGAGCCACCCCCGCCGCCCTCGCCGGCGACTGGCTCACCGCCGTCCACGACCAGAACTCCAACTCCGCCCTCGACGGCGCCGGACAGGACCTCGAACGCGAAACCGTCGGCTGGCTCCGCGAGCTCTTCGGCCTCTCCTCGGCGCACACCGGCACCTTCGTCAGCGGCGCCACCATGTCCAACACCACCGGCCTCGCCATCGCCCGCGAATGGCTCGGCGAACGCCTCGGCGTCTCACCGGCCGACGACGGCGCGGCGGCTCTCGGCCCCGTCCGCGTCCTCTCCGGCGCCCCGCACTCCTCCATCGGCAAGGCCCTGTCCGTCCTCGGCCTCGGCCGGGCCTCCCTCGTCCAGGTCCCGACCCTCCCCGGCCGGGAGGCCGTCGACCCCGCCGCCCTCGACCGCGCGCTCGCCGACACGCCCGGACCTGCGGTCGTCGTCGCCAACGCCGGTACCGTCAACACGGTGGACTTCGACGACCTCCGGGCCATCGACGCCCTCAAACGACGTCACGACTTCTGGCTGCACACCGACGCCGCCTTCGGCGCCTTCGCCGCACTCTCCCCGGACCACGCCCACCTCGCCGCCGGCCTCGACGCCTCCGACTCCCTCTGCGTCGACCTGCACAAATGGCTCAACGTCCCCTACGACAGCGCCGTCCAGTTCACCCGCCGCCGCGACCTCCAGGCCCGGGTGTTCCAGAACTCCGCCGCCTACCTCGGCCCCCTCGGCGCCCACCCCGACCTCGTCCACCTCACCCCGGAGAACTCCCACCGCCTGCGCGCCCTCGCCGCCTGGTTCACGCTCCGCGCGTACGGCCGTCAGGGTCACCGGGAGATCGTCGAGCGCGACATCGCCTGCGCCCGTGCCCTCGGCGAACAGCTGTCCCAGGGCCCCGAGTTCCGTCTCCTCGCCCCGGTCCGGCTCAACGTCGTCTGCTTCACCCTCGCCTCCGACCCCACCCCGGCCCGCCTGACGGCCCTGCGCGAGGCCGCGTCCGCCGAGGTCTTCGTCACACCGACCGTCTACGCGGGAACCCCGGCCCTGCGCGCCGCGTTCTCCAACTGGCGTACCACGCAGGCGGATGTACGCCGGGCCGCCGAGGCCCTCCGTACGGCAGCGAAGGGGATCGCATGACCCGGCAACCGCTGACTCTGCTGGAGGTGGAGGCCCTCGCCCGCACCGCGCACGAGGGCCAGACCGACAAGGCCGGCCGGCCGTACGCGGAGCACCTCGCGGCCGTGGCCGAGGGCGTCCGCCTCCGCGGCGGCAGCCCCGAACAGCAGGCGGCGGCCTGGCTCCACGACGCGGTGGAGGACGACGCCCTCAGCCTCGCCTGGCTGGATTCAGCGCCCCTTCCGCAGTCGGTGAAGGACATGGTCCTCGCGGTCACGAAGCGCCCGGGCGAGCCGGTCGAGGAATACGCGGCCCGCATCCTCGCCACCCCGGGCGCCCTGCTCATCAAGGAGGCCGACCTGGCGCACAACGCCGATCCCGCACGGCTCTCCGTACTGGACGGCCCCACCCGCGAACGGCTGTCCGTGAAGTACGCCTATGTCCGCTCCCTCCTCGGCCTCACCGCTCCGTGACGCTCGCTCCCGCTCCCGAATATGCCCAGCGCACGTGGCGGTTGGCGGAAACGGAACGACGGTGATTCGCCACGACGCGGATAGCCGGGGCCCGTTGGTGGGAGGATGGTCCTTGTGGGGGTGTGCGTGGCCGTGCGCCCCGGGCCGACCAGGGGACGACCGAAGGTGTGATCAGTAGTGGCCATTTCGCTGTCAGTGGTGGTTCTGTTGGCGATCATCCTGGTGGTGCTGATCCGCGGCAACCACCTCAAGGCAGGACCCGCCATCGTCGCGGCCCTCTTCGGCTTCTTCCTGGCGTCCAGCTCGATCGCGGACGACGTGAACCGTTTCCTGAACTCCCTCGCGACGATGATCTCGAACATCAAGCTCTAGCTCGTGTCCGCGCCGGGGCGCCCGCGGTGGAACGCGTCGAGCTGATCGGAGCCCCCGGGAACGACTCAGGGCCAGGCGGAGGAAATATCCTCTGACCTGGCCCTGAGCCATGAAGAGCGGGCGACGGGAATCGAACCCGCGTAGCTAGTTTGGAAGACTAGGGCTCTACCATTGAGCTACGCCCGCAAGCGCGCGCCGCAGGTCCTCGGACCCTGGCACGGACAGCATCCTAGCGGGTCGTGCCGGGCGGGTGCACACACATTCGCGCCCGCGGTGGGACCCGTCGGAAAGACGTGGGGAAACCCGGCACATCAGAGGGTCTCCGGGCATGTACCCTACGTGTCGCACCGACGGGGTGTGGCGCAGCTTGGTAGCGCGTCCGCTTTGGGAGCGGAAGGTCGTCGGTTCGAATCCGGCCACCCCGACCACCAGCACTGTCTCCTTCGAGCTCCTCCGAGCTCCTTCGAGGGTTCGCCACAAGATCGCGTTGTGGGCTGAATGCCGCTTGCGGTTACTATGCAAGCTGCGTGCCCGTGTGTCTGATGTACCGGGCCGAAGTCCGCTGAACCGCTGAATCACAGCGTGACGGCAGAACCCCCAGCAGTCAGCCACAAGGAGACCGAACCGTGAAGAGCGCCGTGGAGACCCTGAACCCGACTCGGGTTCGGCTCACTGTTGAGGTGCCCTTCGAGGAGCTCAAGGACAGCCTCGACGCGGCCTACAAGAAGATCAACCAGCAGGTCACGGTGAAGGGCTTCCGCAAGGGCAAGATCCCGGCCCGCGTCATCGACCAGCGCTTCGGCCGCGGTGCGGTGCTGGAGGAGGCCGTCAACGACGCCCTCCCGAAGTTCTACACCGAGGCCGTCAACGAGGCGGACCTGAACCCGCTGGGTCAGCCCGAGGTCGACATCACGGAGCTGAAGGACGGCGAGCTGCTGGCCTTCACCGCCGAGGTCGACGTCCGTCCCGAGATCGAGATCCCGGACTACTCCGGCATCGAGGTCGAGGTCGACGCCATCGAGGTCTCCGACGAGGACGTCGAGAAGTCGGTCGAGCAGCTGCGCGGCCGCTTCGCGTCCACCAAGGACGTCGAGCGCGCGGCCGAGGACGGCGACGTCGTCACCATCGACCTCGAGGCCAAGGTCGAGGGCGAGGTGCTGGAGGACGGCGTCGCGTCCGACGTGTCCTACACCATCGGCTCGGGCGAGCTCCTCGAGGGCATCGACGAGGCCGTCAAGGGCCTGGAGGCCGGTGGCGAGGCCACCTTCACCTCTCAGCTGAAGGGCGGATCCGCCGAGGGCAAGGACGCCGAGGTCACCGTCAAGGTCACCAAGGTCTCCGCCCGCGAGCTGCCGGAGCTGGACGACGAGTTCGCGCAGATGGCGAGCGAGTTCGACACCCTTGAGGAGCTCAAGGCGGACAGCCGCAAGCGCCTCGAGAGCATGAAGCAGTACGACCAGGCCACGCAGGCCCAGGAGCGCGTCCTGGAGAAGCTGCTGGAGCTCGTCGAGGTCCCGATCCCCGAGAAGCTCCTCGCGGACGAGGTCCAGACCCGCAAGCACAACCTGGAGCACCACCAGCTCGGCCAGATGGGTCTGACCATCGAGAAGTACCTGGAGTTCCAGGGCAAGACCGTCGAGGAGTTCGACGCCGAGACCGCCGAGCAGGCGATCAAGGGCATCAAGACCCAGTTCGTCCTCGACGCGCTGGTCAACAAGGAGAAGCTGGGCGTCAACCAGGAGGAGCTCACCGAGCACCTCATGCGCCGCGCGCAGTCCTCCGGCATGTCCCCCGACCAGTTCGCCCAGGCGGTCGTCGAGGGTGGCCAGGTCCCGATGCTGGTCGGCGAGGTCGCCCGCGGCAAGGCCCTCGCGGTCGTCGTCGAGGCCTCCAAGGTCGTCGACACCAACGGTGAGGTCGTCGACCTCACCGACGACGAGGACGAGGCCGAGGCCGCCGCCGAGGTCGTCGAGGCCGCCGCAGAGGGTGACGCCGAGGACAAGGCCGAAGAGGCCAAGTAACACCCCGGGCGAAGCCCACTGAGCAGTGCCCCGAAGGGCCCGGACGCAGCCGCGTCCGGGCCCTTCGTCATGGCGTCCGGCGGGCCGGCGGGGCACCCCGCGACCTTGCGCTCCGAGCGAACAGTTCCGGAAGCGGGATGGCGTTGTCCCACCTGCGCGTTAGGGTCCATGAATACGAGGGCACGTGAGTACCCGGACACCGGCGGACATGTCCGCACCGGACGGGCCGCGCCCCAGAACGAGACGCTGAGACGGCACATGGCCGTCGGAGACGAGCAGGTGGATACGTGACGAATCTGATGCCTTACGCCGCGGGTGAGCCGTCCATCGGTGGCGGCCTCGGCGACCATGTCTACAACCGGCTGCTCGGCGAGCGCATCATCTTCCTCGGGCAGCAGGTCGACGACGACATCGCGAACAAGATCACGGCGCAGCTCCTCCTCCTGGCCGCCGAGCCGGAGAAGGACATCTACCTGTACATCAACAGCCCCGGTGGCTCCGTGACGGCGGGCATGGCCGTCTACGACACCATGCAGTACATCAAGAACGACGTGGTCACCATCGGCATGGGCATGGCGGCCTCCATGGGCCAGTTCCTGCTCACCGGCGGTACGGCGGGCAAGCGCTTCGCGCTGCCGAACACCGACATCCTGATGCACCAGGGCTCCGCCGGCATCGGCGGTACCGCCTCGGACATCAAGATCCAGGCCCAGTACCTGCTGCGCACCAAGCAGCGCATGGCTGAGATCACCGCTCACCACTCGGGCCAGACCGTGGAGGCGATCATCCGCGACGGCGACCGCGACCGCTGGTTCACGGCGGAAGAGGCCAAGGCGTACGGCCTCATCGACGAGATCATCTCCGCCGCGTCCCTGGTCCCGGGCGGCGGCGGCACCGGGGCCTGATCCCGGCGCGCGACCTCTCGTACGCCCGCCCGTACCAGGCAAGCCTCAGCCCGCAGAACGCCACCAGGATGGTGAACACCCAGATGCACATGAACAATCTCTCTCCCGCGAGCGGCCTCTACACCGGCGCGCAGGTGGACAACCGCTACGTCATCCCGCGCTTCGTCGAGCGCACTTCGCAGGGCGTGCGCGAGTACGACCCGTACGCGAAGCTCTTCGAGGAGCGCATCATCTTCCTCGGTGTGCAGATCGACGACGCCTCCGCCAACGACGTCATGGCGCAGCTGCTGTGCCTGGAGTCGATGGACCCGGACCGCGACATCTCCATCTACATCAACAGCCCCGGCGGTTCCTTCACCGCGCTGACGGCGATCTACGACACGATGCAGTTCGTGAAGCCGGACATCTCGACGGTCTGCATGGGCCAGGCGGCCTCCGCCGCCGCGGTCCTGCTCGCCGCCGGCACCCCCGGCAAGCGCATGGCCCTGCCGAACGCCCGTGTGCTGATCCACCAGCCCTCCGGCGGCACCGGCCGTGAGCAGCTCTCCGACCTGGAGATCGCGGCCAACGAGATCCTCCGGATGCGTGACCAGCTGGAGACGATGCTGGCCAAGCACTCCACGACGCCGATCGAGAAGATCCGCGACGACATCGAGCGCGACAAGATCCTCACTGCCGAGGACGCGCTCGCGTACGGCCTGATCGACCAGGTCGTCTCCACCCGCAAGAGCTCGCACTGATCCTTGCCGCCAGTTGGCGTGGCCACGCTGCCGCATTCGGCGATGTGAACCACGTCAAGGGGGCCCCGGATGGGGCCCCCGGCAAGGTACCGTCGGATATGAGGCACCAGGAGCGCTGAACCAGGCGTCTCCCAGGCGAAGGGGAAGCACCTCGTGGCACGCATCGGTGACGGCGGCGATCTGCTCAAGTGCTCGTTCTGCGGAAAGAGCCAGAAGCAGGTGAAGAAGCTCATCGCAGGACCCGGTGTGTACATCTGCGACGAGTGCATCGACCTCTGCAACGAGATCATCGAAGAGGAGCTCGCGGAGACCTCGGAGGTCCGGTGGGAGGAACTCCCCAAGCCCCGTGAGATCTACGAGTTCCTGGAGAGCTACGTCGTCGGCCAGGAGCCGGCGAAGAAGGCGCTCTCCGTCGCGGTGTACAACCACTACAAGCGGGTCCAGGCCGGTGAGAACGGCGGCGCGCAGGGCCGCGACGACGCGATCGAACTCGCGAAGTCGAACATCCTGCTCCTGGGTCCGACCGGTTCGGGCAAGACCCTGCTGGCCCAGACCCTCGCGCGCATGCTCAACGTCCCCTTCGCCATCGCCGACGCGACGGCGCTGACGGAGGCCGGCTATGTCGGCGAGGACGTCGAGAACATCCTGCTCAAGCTGATCCAGGCCGCCGACTACGACGTCAAGAAGGCCGAGACCGGGATCATCTACATCGACGAGATCGACAAGGTGGCCCGCAAGAGCGAGAACCCGTCGATCACGCGCGACGTGAGCGGTGAGGGTGTCCAGCAGGCCCTCCTGAAGATCCTGGAAGGCACGACCGCGTCGGTCCCGCCGCAGGGCGGCCGCAAGCACCCGCACCAGGAGTTCATCCAGATCGACACGACGAACGTGCTCTTCATCGTGGGCGGCGCCTTCGCCGGCCTCGAAAAGATCATCGAATCGCGTGCGGGCGCCAAGGGCATCGGCTTCGCGGCGACCATCCGCTCGAAGCGCGAGATCGAGGCGAGCAACCAGTTCCAGGAGGTCATGCCGGAGGACCTGGTGAAGTTCGGGATGATCCCCGAGTTCATCGGCCGTCTGCCCGTCATCACCTCCGTGCACAACCTGGACCGCGAGGCCCTGCTCCAGATCCTCATCGAGCCGCGGAACGCGCTGGTCAAGCAGTACCAGCGACTGTTCGAACTCGACGGTGTCGAGCTGGACTTCGAGCGCGAGGCGCTGGAAGCCATCGCGGACCAGGCGATCCTCCGCCAGACCGGCGCGCGCGGCCTGCGCGCCATCATGGAGGAGGTCCTGATGTCGGTGATGTACGAGGTCCCCTCCCGCAAGGACGTGGCCCGCGTGGTCATCACCTCGGACGTGGTCCGCTCCAACGTCAACCCGACGCTGGTCCCGCGGATCGTCCCGAAGGACCAGGGCCCGCACGAGAAGTCCGCGTAGCGGACGCGCGCACGGCACACGAAGGGGGCGCCCCGGCCGACCGGCCGGGGCGCCCCCTTCGTACGTGATGCGGGCCGTTGCCGGACCGGATCAGGCCTTGGTGCGCGCGGTGTTGTACACCTTCGCCGTCAGTTCGGCCACTTCCTCAAGGGTGCCGCTGTTCCCGCCGAGCACGACCGCCGCCGGGTCGACGACATTGACCGCGGTCACGGTCGAGTGGTCTCCCCAGACGCAGGTCGGGATCTCCATGGCCTTGGGCGCCGTGGCCGAGGGCTTGAGCGGGGTCATCTTGATGTACGCGCATTTCAGCACGCGGCCCTTGAAGTCCGCCGGAGTGATCGGCTTGGGCGCGCCGACCAGTTCGGACTTGAGGCCGAGCGCCTGGGCCTGCTTGTTGTTCTTGCTGACGGCGGTGAAATAGGCGTCCACCGTCTTCTCCGGGTCGGCGATCTCGCCCCACCAGCCGTTGGCGGTGAGCTGCTTGGCCTTGTCGTCAGTGCCGTTCTTGTACTGGGCCACCGCGTTGTACGGGTTCTGCACGCCGAGCGCCTCGGCCTGCGTCTTCTCCTGGGCGGTGGGCGGCGCGCCCTCGGCGGGCGCTCCGGCGGCACGCGGCTGCTTCTGGTACTTGTCGACAGCCTCGGGGAAGGCCAGCTTGTAGCCCTTCGTGTCGGCGGGGCCGCCGCCCGCGCCGCCGTCCTTGAGGAAGTACCAGCCGCCGCCCGCGATCACCGCGACCGCCACGACCACGGCGATGACGACTCCGGCCTTCGACTTCTTGGGGGGCGTCCCGCCGTAGGGCGGCTGCTGCTGGTAGCCGTACTGCGGGTGCGGGGGCTGCTGCGGGTAGCCGGGCTGCTGAGGATAGCCCTGCGGGGGGACGCCGGGCGGGCCCTGTTGCGGGTAGCCGTAGCCGGGCTGCGGGGCGTGCTGGCCGTAAGGCCCCGGCGGGGGCTGCTGCCCGTACGGTCCGGGCTGCTGCGGCTGCTGTCCGTACGGCCCCGGCTGGTTGTAGCTCATCCCGCGTCCCCCAATGAGGTTGCTTATACGTTCCACACATCCTGACGGAAGCCGGAGGCGCCGGGGGCGGCGGGCCCCCCGATTACCGGTTTCATGACTGGACTGTTACGGCCCTAAACTGTGGCCCGTGACCGAGAACACGCAGACACCCAGCAGCCCCCACTCCGAACTGCCGACCCAGTACGCGCCGGCCGAGGTAGAGGGGAAGCTTTACGAGCGCTGGGTAGAGCGTGGGTACTTCACGGCAGATCCCGCGAGCGAGAAGCCCGCGTACACCATCGTCATTCCGCCGCCGAACGTCACCGGCTCCCTGCACCTGGGCCATGCCTTCCAGCACACGCTCATGGACGCGCTGACCCGCCGCAAGCGGATGCAGGGCTACGAGTCGCTGTGGCTGCCCGGCATGGACCACGCCGGTATCGCCACCCAGAACAAGGTCGAGCAGCAGCTCGCCGAGGAGGGCAAGTCCCGCCACGACCTGGGCCGCGAGGAGTTCGTCGAGCGGGTCTGGCAGTGGAAGGAAGAGTACGGCGGCAAGATCCTCGGCCAGATGAGGCGGCTGGGTGACGGCGTCGACTGGTCGCGTGAGCGCTTCACCATGGACGAGGGCCTGTCCAAGGCCGTCCAGACGATCTTCAAGAAGCTCTTCGACGACGGGCTGATCTACCGCGCCGAGCGCATCATCAACTGGTGCCCCCGCTGTCTGACGGCCATCTCCGACATCGAGGTGGAGTACCAGGAGGACGCGGGCGAGCTCGTCTCCATCAAGTACGGCGAGGGTGACGACACGCTGGTCGTCGCCACCACGCGTGCCGAGACGATGCTCGGTGACACGGCCGTCGCCGTCCACCCGGACGACGAGCGGTACGCCCACCTCGTCGGCAAGCGGATCAAGCTGCCGCTGACCGACCGGACCATCCCGGTCGTCGCCGACACGCACGTCGACCCCGAGTTCGGGACCGGCGCCGTCAAGGTGACCCCGGCGCACGACCCGAACGACTTCGCCATCGGGCAGCGCCACGGCCTGCCCAACATGACGATCATGGACGAGCACGGCGTCATCACCGTCCACGGCCCCTTCCTCGGCCTGGACCGCTACGAGGCGCGGTCCGCGGTCGTCGGCGCCCTGCGCGAGCAGGGCCGCATCGTCGCCGAGAAGCGCCCGTACCTGCACTCCGTCGGGCACTGCTCGCGCTGCCGCACCACGGTCGAGCCCCGTCTGTCCCTCCAGTGGTGGGTCAAGGTGGAGACGCTGGCCAAGGCCGCCGGTGACGCGGTGCGCGACGGCCGGGTCTCGATCCACCCCGAGGAGATGTCGAAGCGCTACTTCGACTGGGTCGACAACCTCAACGACTGGTGCATCTCGCGCCAGCTGTGGTGGGGTCACCGGATCCCGGTCTGGTACGGCCCGGCGGGCGAGGTCGTCTGCGTCGGACCCGACGACGAGGCGCCCACCGGTGAGGGCTGGACCCAGGACACCGACGTCCTCGACACCTGGTTCTCGTCCGGACTGTGGCCCTTCTCGACGCTGGGCTGGCCGGAGAAGACCCCGGACCTGGAGAAGTTCTACTCCACCGACGTCCTGGTCACCGGCCACGACATCATCTTCTTCTGGGTCGCCCGGATGATGATGTTCGGCCTGTACGCCATGGACGGCGAGCCGCCCTTCAAGACGATCGCGCTGACCGGCCTGGTCCGCGACGAGCGCGGCAAGAAGATGTCGAAGTCCTTCGGCAACGTCGTCGACCCGCTGGACTGGATGGACAAGTACGGCTCCGACGCCGTCCGCTTCACCCTGGCCAAGGGCGCCAACCCCGGTACCGACGTGCCGATCGGCGAGGACTGGGTCCAGGCGTCCCGCAACTTCGCCAACAAGATCTGGAACGCCACGCGCTTCGCGCTGATGAACGGCGCGACGATCGAGGGCGAGCTGCCGCCGGTCGAGAAGATGTCGGCGACCGACCGCTGGATCCTGTCCCGTCTGAACAAGACGGTCGCGCAGGTGGACGCGTACTACGAGGACTTCCAGTTCTCCAAGCTCAGCGAGGCCCTCTACCACTTCGCGTGGGACGAGGTCTTCGACTGGTACGTCGAGCTGTCGAAGACGACCTTCTTCGCGGGCGGCGAGGGCGCCAAGGTCTCCGGCCGGGTCCTCGGCGAGGTGCTGGACACCACGCTGCGCCTGCTCCACCCGGTGGTTCCCTTCGTCACCGAGACCCTGTGGACCACGCTCACCGGCGGGGAATCCCTCGTCATCGCCGAGTGGCCCAAGGACAGTGGCTTCCGCGACGGGGCCGCCGAGGCCGAGATCGAGAACCTCCAGGCCGTCGTCACCGAGGTCCGCCGCTTCCGCGCCGACCAGGGGCTCCAGCCGGGCCAGAAGGTCCCGGCCCGCCTCGACCTCGCGGGCACCACGCTGGCCGCGCACGAGGCGGCCATCCGGCAACTGCTGCGTCTGCAGCCGGAGGGCGACTCCTTCAGCGCCACCGCGACCCTTCCGGTCGGCGGCGCCACGGTCGCGCTCGACCTGTCGGGCACCATCGACGTGGCCGCCGAGCGCAAGCGCCTGAGCAAGGACCTGGGCGCCGCGCAAAAGGAGCGCCAGCAAGCGCAGGCGAAGCTCGGCAACGAGGCCTTCCTGGCCAAGGCGCCGGACAACGTGATCGACAAGATCCGGGGGCGGCTGGCCAAGTCGGACACCGACATCGCCCGGATCGAGGCCCAATTGGCAGCCCTCCCCGAGGCGTGAGGCGAGCAAGCCTCACATGGACAGGGCCCGCACCGGCACCGGTGCGGGCCCTGTCCCGTTCGGGTCGGCGCGGCCGCCAGCCCGTACTGGACGGGCCGGAGGGCGCTGGCTCCACCCCGGGGTGCTCGCCTCGGCCGTCGGCAGACTTCGAGGAGCTGGCCGACACCGCGCGCCGGGCGCATCTGGTGCTGAACGAGATCATCGCGCAGCGGGGGGAGCGGGCCTCGACCCGGGCGTCGACGGGCTGCCGGCGCTCGCGGAGGAGAGCGGGCGGTCCCGACGGTCTCGATGAGCCGTCCGTGCCCGCCTTGGCAGTGGCCACGGACGGCTCATCGAGGACGATTCCGTGTCCTCGCGCACAGACGAGGGTGTCGCCGGCCCCCCGGTCCCTCCCCGTGTCACCGCCGAAAGCTGTCTTGTTGGTGCTGGCCTGCGGCATTTGCTCCCCCCTCTCCTGCCCGCGAGGCGTGTGCAACGGTCTGGCCGGCCCTCCTCGCCGGCGGTCCCGGACGCCCGGGTCGAAAGTCCTGTGGGTCCTCGTCCGTAGACTGGGTGCGTGAGTGAGCAGCAGCCCGAGAGCCACGACCGCTTCGACGAGTTCGACCAGATCGTCGCGGAAGAGTCCGACCGCGACCCCGACCTGGCGGTGATCGAGGCCGGTAGCCGTACCCTGCGCGCCCAGGCCGGACCGCCCCAGGGCGAGCCGGTACCCGCGCCGCCCACCGACCCGGAGGTCGCGAAGGCGCTGCTGGAGGTGGAGCAGGAGCTCGCCGGCCGCTGGGGCGAGACCAAGCTGGAGCCGTCCGTGTCGCGCATCGCGGCCCTGATGGACGTGCTGGGCGAGCCGCAGCGCGCGTACCCCTCGATCCATGTCACCGGCACCAACGGCAAGACCAGCACGGCCCGCATGATCGAGGCCCTGCTGAACGCCTTCGAACTGCGCACCGGCCGCTACACCAGCCCGCACGTGCAGTCGATCACCGAGCGGATCAGTCTCGACGGGGCGCCGATCACCGCCGAGCGCTTCGTGGAGACGTACCACGACATCAAGCCGTACGTGGAGATGGTCGACACCGCCGAGGAGTACCGGCTGTCCTTCTTCGAGGTCCTCACCGGGATGGCGTACGCGGCCTTCGCGGACGCCCCGGTCGACGCGGCCGTCGTCGAGGTCGGCATGGGCGGCAGCTGGGACGCGACCAACGTCATCGACGGTTCGGTCGCGGTGGTCACCCCCATCAGCCTGGACCACACCGACCGGCTGGGCTCCACGCCCGGCGAGATCGCCCAGGAGAAGGGCGGCATCATCAAGCAGGGCGCCACCGTGATCCTGGCGCAGCAGCCGGTGGACGCGGCGCAGGTCCTGCTGAAGAGGGCCGTCGAGGTCGACGCGACGGTCGCCCGCGAGGGCATGGAGTTCGGCGTCGTCTCGCGCGAGGTCGCGGTCGGCGGGCAGCAGCTCACGCTGCGCGGCGTGGGCGGGGAGTACGACGGCATCTTCCTGCCGCTGTACGGCGCGCACATGGCGAACAACGCGGCGGTGGCGCTGGCCGCGGTCGAGGCCTTCTTCGGCATCGGCCAGGAGCACGCGCGGGTCCTGGACCTGGACACCGTACGCAAGGCCTTCGCCGCGGTGACCTCGCCCGGCCGCATGGAGGTCGTGCGGCGCAGTCCGACGGTGGTCCTGGACGCGGCGCACAATCCGGCGGGTGCGGCTGCCGCCGCGGAGGCGGTCACCGAGTCGTTCGGCTTCAGCCGGCTGATCGGGGTGGTGGGCGCGAGCGAGGGCAAGGACGTCCGCGGCGTGTTCGAGGCGTTCGAGCCGATCTTCGCCGAGGTGGTGGTGACGGAGAACTCCAGCCACCGGGCCATGAGCGCGGACGACCTGGCGGCCATCGCGGTCGAGGTCTTCGGCACGGACCGGGTGCAGGTGGAGCCGCGGCTGGACGACGCCCTGGAGGCGGCGATCACCCTGGCGGAGGAAGAAGCGGAATACGGAGGGGCCGGGGTCCTGGTGACCGGTTCCGTGATCACGGTGGGCGAGGCCCGCCTGCTGCTGAAGAGGGGCTGAGGGATGCGCACGCTGTGTGCTTCGACGCTGATCGGCGAGTTCTTCGTGATCGGCTTCGCCGGGCTGGTGGCCATGAAGAACCCGGACCTGACCCAGGGCGAGGTCTGGACGGTGTGCGGTGTCGCGATGCTGCTGTCGGTGCTGCTGTGCGGGATGCTGTCGCGTCCCGGCGCGGTCCAGCTGGGCTGGGCGCTGCAGATCGGGCTGGTCCTGAGCGGCTTCGTCGTTCCGACGATGTTCTTCCTCGGCGCTGTCTTCGCCGGCCTGTGGTGGTGCTCGGTGCACTACGGCCGCAAGGTCGACACCATCAAGGCCCGCTGGGCAGCCGCGCAGAGCGAAGCCCAGGCCTGAACTCGCGCGGCGTGCCGGCCGGGTGCCCGAACCGCGCACCTGGCCGGCCCCCGCGAGGGCCGGCCGCCTCCGCGCCCGGGCGGGAGTCACCCGGGTCCGCCCCGGCGGCAGCCCTACGGCGCCGCCCGCTCTCCCGCGGCCGCGGGGTGCGGGGTCTGCGCGCCGGCTTTTCCCTGCCCCTGTAGCCTCGGGTAACCGCACCCGTATGCCGCAAGGAGTTACAACATGACCCAGCGCACGCTCGTCCTGCTCAAGCCGGACGCGGTCAGGCGTGGCCTGGTGGGCGAGATCATCGGCCGCTTCGAGCGCAAGGCCGGCTGGAGCATTCCCGCGCTGGAGCTGCGCACGCTCGACCGGAGCATCCTGGAGCAGCACTACGCCGAGCACGTCGGCCGCCCGTTCTACGAGCCCCTCATGGGCTTCATGTCCAGCGGTCCGGTCGTCGCCCTGGTCGTCGAAGGGGAGCGCGTCATCGAGGGTGTCCGCCAGCTGGCCGGGCCCACCGACCCGATCGCCGCGGCGCCCGGCTCCATCCGGGGGGACTTCGGCACCATCACCCGGGAGAACCTGATCCACGCCTCGGATTCCGAGGAGTCCGCCGAGCGTGAGCTGAAGCTGTTCTTCCCGGCTCTCTGAGCAGCTCTTTCTGACGCCGCATAAGCCAAATAGCGCTCACCACCTGGGGCGACCGAAGTAATTTCGGTCGCCCTCAGGTATTACCGGGCCGCGCCGGGAACGCATGGACAGGACACGACGTCACCACTATTGGGGGCGGGTATCCGATCCGGCGGGATTGCCGGAGTCCCGTCGCGCGATGTCCGTACGTGCGGCACTACGATGGGGCCTCCACCCACACACCCACCTCGCCGACCTGACAGCAGCCGCTATCAAGTGGAAGGCCAGACGCTCCTCATGGGGAACAAGGGGAACAACATGTCGTTCATCGGCCGTGACATGGCGATCGACCTCGGGACCGCCAACACGCTGGTGTACGTGAGGGGCCGGGGGATCGTCCTGAACGAGCCGTCCGTGGTCGCCATCAACACGAACACCGGCGGCATCCTGGCGGTCGGCTCGGAGGCGAAGAAGATGATCGGGCGCACGCCCGGCAACATCGTCGCCGTACGGCCCCTCAAAGACGGCGTGATCGCCGACTTCGAGATCACCGAGCGTATGCTCCGGTACTTCATCCTCAAGATCCACAAGCGCCGCTACCTGGCCCGTCCGCGTGTCGTGGTCTGCGTGCCCTCCGGTATCACCGGAGTCGAGCGCCGTGCCGTCATCGAGGCGTCCACGCAGGCCGGCGCCCGTCAGGTGCACATCATCGAGGAGCCCATGGCCGCCGCCATCGGCGCGGGCCTGCCCGTCCACGAGGCCACCGGAAACATGGTCGTGGACATCGGCGGCGGCACCACCGAGGTCGCCGTCATCTCCCTCGGCGGAATCGTCACGGCACAGTCCATCCGGGTGGCCGGCGACGAGCTCGACAACGCGATCATCCAGCACATCAAGAAGGAGTACTCGCTCCTCCTCGGCGAGCGCACCGCCGAGCAGATCAAGATCACCATCGGGTCGGCGTACGACCTCGACAAGGACGAGCACACCGAGATCCGCGGCCGCGACCTGGTCTCGGGCCTGCCCAAGACCGTGGTCATCTCGGCCGCCGAGGTCCGCAAGGCCATCGAGGAGCCGGTCAACGCCATCGTCGACGCGGTCAAGACCACGCTCGACAAGTGCCCGCCGGAGCTCTCCGGCGACATCATGGACCGCGGCATCGTCCTGACCGGCGGCGGCGCTCTGCTGCGCGGCCTCGACGAGCGGCTGCGCCGTGAGACGGGCATGCCGATCCACATCGCCGAGGACCCGCTCGACTCCGTCGCGCTCGGGTCGGGCAAGTGCGTCGAGGAGTTCGAGGCGCTCCAGCAGGTGCTGGACGCGCAGCCCCGCCGCTGAACCGGGGCGCTGACCCACCCCTCGCTGCCCAAGGGGCCATGCGGAACACAAGGATCCGCCGTACGGGTGCTACCGGGCCCGTGCGGCGGATCGTTGATATACAGGCAGAGTCCGGTGCGAGCCCCGGCTCCACCGGAGCGGCTTCGCCGCACGAGTATCTACGAGGAAGGCACGGCCGCCGCACGTGAGGGACACACGAGAAAGCCGGCTGCTCCTGGTGCTTCTGATCGCCACCGCGTTCGCGTTGATCACGGTGGACATCAGAGCGGGCGAGGAGTCGCCGGTCGACGGTGCCCGACAGGCCGCCGCAGCGGTCTTCGGCCCGGTCGAGAAGGGCGTGGCAACCGCGGTGGACCCGGTCGCCCACGCCATAGGGGCGGTACGGGACTCCGGCGAGCGCCACAACCGCATCGCCACGCTGGAGCGCGAGAACGCGGCGCTGAAGGCCAAGCTGGGCAGCGAGGACCAGACCCGCAGCCGGATCCGCGAGCTCGACGAGATGCTCAAGCGGGCCGGCGCCGGACAGTACGGCATCAAGGGTGCCGAGGTCATCGCGATAGGAGCGGCTCAGGGCTTCTCCTGGACCGTCACCATCGACGCCGGCAGCAAGGACGGCATCGAGCGCGACATGACCGTCCTCAACGGCGACGGACTCGTCGGCAGGGTCAGCACCGTCGGCCCCGACACCGCCACCGTCGTCCTCGCCAACGACCCCGACTTCACCGTCGGCACCCGTCTGGAGAAGACCGGCGAGCTCGGCTTCGCCACCGGCCAGGGCGACCGTGCCCTGTCCGTCCAGATGCTCAACGGCAAGGCCAAGGTCAATCCCGGCGACCGGCTCGTGACCTTCGGCTCGCGCGGCAACAAGCCCTTCGTGCCCGGCGTGCCGATCGGCGAGGTCGTCAAGGTCGACCCCTCGCGCGGCGACCTGACCCGCACGGTCTGGGTGCGTCCGTACGTGGGTTTCTCGCGCCTGGACATCGTCGGAGTGGTCGTCATGCCGCCGCGCGAGGATCCGCGCGACGCCGTGCTGCCACCCAAGCCCGAGGCGCCCAAGCCCATCCCGACGGTCACCGTCACGGTCACCCCGTCCGCCAGTGCACCCGGCAAGCCGGCCGACGAGTAGGAGCTGACCGCCCATGCCCTTCAACCGCATCCTGCTCTCGGCCACGCTCGTCGTGGTCGCCCTCGTCGTCCAGGTCAGCGTCCTGGGCCGACTCCAACTGCCCGGCGCCGTCCCCGACCTGCTGCTGCTCACCGTCGTCGCCCTCGCCCTCGTGTACGGGCACCTCAGCGGCGCCCTCATCGGCTTCGCCGCCGGGCTCCTCGCCGACCTCGCCCCGCCCGCCGACCACGCCGCCGGGCGGTACGCGCTCGTCCTGTGCGTCATCGGCTACCTGGCCGGCCTGGTCCGCCCCGACGCCGGACGGTTCCGCTCCGCCTGGGGCCCGATGCTCACCGTCGTCGCCGCCGCGATCGGCTCCACCCTGCTCTACGCGGGCGTGGGCGCCCTCGTCGGCGACACCGCCGCCCGCCACGTGGGCCTGACCGGGCTGCTGTTCACCGCGACCCTCTACGACCTGCTGCTCGCGCCCTTCACCGTGCCGTTCATCATGGCGCTGGCCCGGCGCGCCGAGAACGACCCGATGGCCGTCGAGGCCAACGGCGGCTCGCCCCGGGGCACCGACGTCTCCTCCGGCTGGCTGGCCGGCGGTACGGGCCTGCGCATCGGCAGCCAGCGCGGCGGCCTGCGGCTGAGGACCGCGCGGGGCCGCGCCAACCGGGCCGTCCGCATAAAGGGCGTCAAGGGTGTGAAGAGCGTCAAGAAACTGTGAGGGAGGAGCAGACGTGACCAACATTCCGGAGACCGGCCGCACCTCCCGGGTGCAGATCCGGCTCGTCATCATCCAGGTACTCGTCCTCTCCCTCTTCTTCACCCTCGGCGGACGCCTCTGGTACCTCCAGATCCGCAACGGCGAGGAGTACTACCACGAGGCCAAGAGCAACCACGTCCAGCGGGTGGTCCAGCCCGCCGTGCGCGGGTCGATCCTCGACGCCCGCGGTGTCCCGCTCGCCGACAACGAGACCCGCCTGGTCGTCTCTGCCAGCCGCACGAAGCTGATGAAGATGAAGGACAGGGGCAAGGCCGTCATGACCCGCCTCGCCGACGTCCTGGACATGACCCCCAAGGAGGTCATGGACAAGGTCCGGCTCTGCGACTCCCAGACCCCCAAGCCCTGCTGGAACGGCTCCCCGTACCAGCCCATTCCGGTCACCCTCGAAGCCACCACGCAGCAGGCGCTGCAGATCCGCGAACGCCCCGAGGACTTCCCCGGCATCACCGCGGAGCCCACCGCCGTCCGCCGCTACCCGGCCCCCGGCGCGGCCCGCACCGCGCAGGTGCTCGGCTACCTCTCGCCGGTCACCGACGAGGAGATCCAGCAGGCCAAGGACACCGACTCGCCGCACCTGCGCTCCGACCAGGTCGGCCGCTCCGGACTCGAGCGCACGTACGACAAGGAGTTGCGCGGCAAGGCGGCGGTCACCTCGTACGAGGTCGACAACCTCGGCCGGGTCATGGGCCAGACCGAGTCCGACCCGGGCGTGGCCGGGTCCACCCTCGTCACCAGCATCGACGCCCGGGTCCAGTCCGTCGCCGAATACGAGCTCCAGCAGGCGATGAAGACCGTCCGTCAGGAGACCGACAAGATCACCGGCCGCAAGTACGAGGCCGACTCGGGCGCCGTCGTCGTCATGGAGTCCAAGACCGGCCGCGTCGTCGCGATGGCCTCCCAGCCCGACTACGACCCCAACGCCTGGGTCGGCGGCATTTCCGCCAAGGACTACGCCAAGCTCACCAGCAAGAAGTCCAACTACCCGCTGCTCAACCGGGCCATCCAGGGCCAGGCCCCCGCGGGCTCCATCTTCAAGGTGGTGTCGGCGAGCGCGGCCGTGCGGGCCGGCTACCCCTTCTACAGCCGCTACAACTGCAGCAGTTCCTACAGCCTCGGCGGCCGGAGCTTCGCGAACTTCGAGTCCAAGGGGCACGGCCCCATCTCCCTCGCCGACGCCCTCAAGTTCTCCTGCAACACCGTCTTCTACGCCCTCGGGCACAAGGAGTGGCAGCGCGACGGCGGCCTCGAGCCCAAGAAGGACGCCCACGACTGGTTCTACCGGACCGCCCGTGACTTCGGACTCGGCTCCGAGACCGGGATCGACCTGCCGAACGAGGTCACCGGCCGCATCCCCGACCGCCAGTGGAAGAAGAGCTTCTGGAAGGCCAACAAGAACTCCTGGTGCAAGCAGGGCAAGAAGGGCGGCACCTACGTCGAGCAGATCGCCTACGAGAGCTGCCTCGAAGGCAACCAGCTGAAGGCCTTCGACAGCATCAACTTCGCCATCGGTCAGGGCGACGTCCTCGTCACCCCCATCCAGATGGCCACCGCTTACGCCGCCATCAGCAACGGCGGCACCCTCCACGACCCCATCGTCGGCAAGGCCGTGATCAGCCCCGACGGCAAGCGGATCCAGATGATCAAGCCCAGGCCCCACGGCAGGCTGCCGGTCGACGCCCAGACCGTCAGCGACCTCGACAAGGGCCTGCGCTCCGTCGTCGAGCCCGGCGGCACCGCCGCCTGGCGGTTCGGCGGCTGGCCGCAGGACAAGATTCCGATGCGGGCCAAGACCGGCACCGCCCAGGTCTACGGCAAGCAGACCACTTCGTGGCTGGCGACCTACACCGACGACTTCACGATCGTCATGACGATCTCCCAGGGCGGCACCGGCTCCGGGGCCTCCGGCCCCGCCGTGCGCAACATCTTCAATGCCATCTACGGCCTCGACATGGCCGGCAAGCAGGACCCGAAGAAGGCCCTGCTGCCCAGGCCCGAGGCGAAACTGCCCAGGATCCACCCCGACGGCTCCATCGACGCCCCCGAGATCCGGCCGTACGTGCCGCCGTCCCCGGAGGAGCTGGCGCCGGCCGTGCTCGCCGGGCCGCCCGCCGCATGGCACGACTGAGGACCGAAAACCGACATGCAGACCGCGAACAAGTTCTCCGTCTCCCGGTACGCGCCCGAGCGCGGGGTGATGGCCCGGCTCACCGCCCGCGACTCGGTGGTGCGCCGGCTCGACTGGCCGATACTCCTCAGCGCGCTGGCGCTGTCCCTCATCGGCGCCCTGCTGGTGTGGTCGGCGACCCGCAACCGGACCCAGCTGAACCAGGGGGACCCCTACTACTTCCTCTACCGGCACGCCCTGAACACCGGCATCGGCCTGGTGCTGATGATCGGCACCATCTGGCTCGGCCACCGCACCCTGCGCGGCGCCGTGCCGGTCCTGTACGGGCTCTCGCTCGTGCTCGTCATCGCGGTGCTCACCCCGCTCGGCGCCACCATCAACGGCGCCCACGCGTGGATCGTGATCGGTGGCGGCTTCTCCCTCCAGCCCTCCGAGTTCGTGAAGATCACGATCATCCTGGGCATGGCGATGCTGCTGGCGACCCGGGTCGACGCGGGCGACCTCGACCACCCCGACCACCGCACGGTCGTCAAAGCGCTCTGCCTGGCGGCCGCCCCGATGGGCATCGTCATGCTGATGCCCGACCTCGGCTCCGTCATGGTCATGGTGGTGATCGTGCTCGGTGTGCTGCTCGGCTCGGGGGCCTCCAACCGCTGGGTGCTGGGCCTGCTCGGCTCGGGCGCGGCCGGAGCCGTCCTGATATGGCAGCTGGGCGTACTCGACGAGTACCAGCTCAACCGCTTCGCGGCCTTCGCCAACCCGGAGCTCGACCCGGCCGGCGTCGGCTACAACACCAACCAGGCGCGCATCGCGATCGGCTCCGGCGGACTGACCGGCTCCGGGCTCTTCAAGGGCTCCCAGACCACCGGCCAGTTCGTGCCGGAGCAGCAGACCGACTTCGTCTTCACGGTGGCGGGGGAGGAGCTGGGCTTCATCGGGGCCGGGCTGATCCTCGTGCTGCTCGGCATCGTGCTGTGGCGGGCCTGCGTGATCGCCCGGGAGACCACCGAGCTGTACGGGACGATCGTGTGCGCCGGGATCATCGCCTGGTTCGCCTTCCAGTCCTTCGAGAACATCGGGATGACGCTCGGCATCATGCCGGTGGCGGGGCTGCCGCTGCCGTTCGTGTCCTACGGAGGCTCGTCGATGTTCGCGGTGTGGGTGGCCGTCGGGCTGTTGCAGTCGATCAAGGTGCAACGGCCGCTGTCGGCCTGATGCCCCGTTCACCCTGCCGCTGAGATCCGTTCAGGACTAAATTCGGTCTATGGCGGACACGACGCGTGAGATCGAGCGGAAATTCGAGTTCACCCCGGCCGACGGGAAGCGCTCGAAGCAGTCGAAGCAGTCGAAGCGGGCTCGGCAGGAGGTGCCGGACCTGACGGGCACGGCCGCGATCGCGGCCGTCTCCGACCAGGGCACCGTCGACCTCGACGCCGTCTACTACGACACCCCCGACCAGCGGCTCGCCGCCGACGGCCTCACCCTGAGGCGCAGAACCGGCGGCGCGGACGCGGGATGGCACCTCAAACTGCCCGTCTCCCCGGGGATCCGCGAGGAGATCGCGGCGCCGCTCGGCGACGGCGACGACGGCGGCGGTGCCCGCGACGGCGCCGACGACGGTGACCGCGACGGCGCCACCGTCCCCGGCTCGCTCGCCGCCCTGGTCCGTTCCCGCGTCCGGCACACCGCACTGGAGCCGCAGGTCAGGATCCTCTCCTCACGCAGGGTCAGCCACCTCCTCGACGCCGACGGAGCCTTGCTCGCGGAACTGAGCACCGACACCGTGGTGGCCGAGCGCGACGAGGCCACCGCCGCCTGGACCGAGGTCGAGGTGGAACTCGCCGACGGGACGGACCCCGCACTGCTCGACGCGGTCGAGAAGACCTTCCGCAAGGCCGGGCTCCGTGTCTCCGACGCCCCCTCGAAGCTCGCCCGCGCCCTGGCCGAAACCGGTACCGCCCTCCCGGCCCGGCCCGGGCCGGGCGACCTCGACGGCACGGCGGGCGCGTACGTCCTGGCGTACCTCTGGAAACAGCGCGACGCCCTGATGGCCCACGACCCGGCCGTACGGCGGGACCTGCCGGACGCCGTCCACCAGATGCGGGTCGCCGGCCGCAGGCTCCGCAGCGCCTTCAAGACGTACCGCAAGGTGCTGGACCGCACCGCCACCGACCCGGTCGGCCGGGAACTGCGCTGGCTGTCCGGCGAGCTCGGCGTCGACCGCGATCAGGAGGTCCTGCTGGAAGGGATCCGGACCCGGCTCGACGAACTGCCGGGCAACCTGCGGGTGGGACCGGTCGACAGCCGCCTGCGCGCCTGGAACGACACCCGCCGCTCAGCATCGCGGCGCCGGGCCCTGGCCGTACTCGACAACCGGCGCTACCTCGCCCTCCTGGACTCCCTCGACGCCCTGCTGGCCGACCCCCCGCTGCGCAAGGCCGCCTCGGGACGCGCCGAGCGCGTCCTGCCGAAGGCGGTGCTCCGCGACTACGAGCGCCTCGCCGGCCGGATCGACGGCGCCCTGGACCTGCCCGAGGGCGACGAGCGGGACCGGGCCCTGCACGGCGCCCGCAAGGCCGCGAAGCGCGCCCGGTACGCGGCGGACGCGGCCGTGCCAGCGCTCGGCAAGCCGGCGAAACGCCTGACCAAGGCCGTGAAGCGGGTCCAGTCCCTGCTCGGCGACCACCAGGACGCCGTGGTCGCGCGCGAGGCCCTGCGCGGCCTCGCCGCCGAGGCGGAGGAGGCGGGGGAGTCCGCCTTCACCTGGGGCGTGCTCTACGCCCGCGAGGAGGCCGTGGCCGAGCGGTGCGAACGGGAGCTTCCGGACACCTGGGCCAAGGCCTCGGACCCGGCGCTGCGCGCGGCCCTGGGCTGATCACGTGGACGGGGGCCGACCGTGCCCCGGGGTACGCTTGAGAGTCGCCCCCTGCCCGCTTCACGAAAGTCGCGTGATGTCCGAGTCGGTCTTCCCACAGCTCGAAGCTCTGCTCCCGCATGTGCAGAAGCCCATCCAGTACGTCGGGGGGGAGCTGAACTCCACCGTCAAGGACTGGGATGCCGCAGACGTCCGCTGGGCGCTGATGTACCCGGACGCGTACGAGGTCGGGCTGCCCAACCAGGGCGTCATGATCCTCTACGAGGTGCTGAACGAGCGCGAGGGCGTGCTCGCGGAGCGCACGTACTCCGTGTGGCCGGACCTCGAAGCCCTGATGCGCGAGCACAAGGTCCCGCAGTTCACCGTGGACAGCCACCGCCCCGTCAGCGCCTTCGACGTCTTCGGGCTCTCCTTCTCCACCGAGCTCGGCTACACCAACATGCTCACGGCCCTGGACCTCGCGGGCATCCCGCTGGAGTCCAGGAACCGTACGGTCGACCACCCCATCGTCCTCGCCGGCGGCCACGCGGCCTTCAACCCCGAGCCGATCGCCGAGTTCATCGACTGCGCGGTCATCGGCGACGGCGAACAGGCCGTCCTCGACATGACCGAGATCATCCGTACGTGGAAGGCCGAGGGCCGTCCGGGCGGCCGCGAGGAAGTCCTGCTGCGTCTGGCCAAGACCGGCAACGTCTACGTGCCGGGCTTCTACGACGTCGAGTACCTGCCGGACGGCCGCATCGGCCGCGTCGTGCCCAACCGCTCCGGCGTCCCGTGGCGCGTGTCCAAGCACACCGTCATGGACCTCGACGAGTGGCCGTACCCCAAGCAGCCGCTGGTCCCGCTCGCCGAGACCGTCCATGAGCGGATGTCCGTCGAGATCTTCCGCGGCTGCACCCGCGGCTGCCGTTTCTGCCAGGCCGGCATGATCACGCGCCCCGTGCGGGAGCGAAGCATCACCGGCATCGGCGAGATGGTGGAGCGCGGCCTCAAGGCCACGGGCTTCGAGGAGGTCGGCCTGCTGTCCCTCTCCTCCGCGGACCACACCGAGATCGCCGACATCGCCAAGGGCCTCGCCGACCGGTACACCGACGACAAGGTGGGCCTGTCCCTGCCGTCGACCCGCGTGGACGCCTTCAACGTGGACCTGGCCAACGAGCTGACGCGCAACGGCCGTCGGTCCGGTCTGACCTTCGCCCCCGAGGGCGGCTCCGAGCGCATGCGCAAGGTCATCAACAAGATGGTCTCGGAAGAGGACCTGATCCGGACCGTCGCCACCGCCTACGGCAACGGCTGGCGCCAGGTGAAGCTGTACTTCATGTGCGGCCTGCCGACCGAGACCGACGAGGACGTCCTCCAGATCGGCGACATGGCGGTCAACGTCATCGCCAAGGGTCGCGAGGTCTCCGGCCAGAACGACATCCGCTGCACGGTGTCGATCGGCGGATTCGTGCCCAAGCCGCACACCCCGTTCCAGTGGGCGCCGCAGCTGTCGGCCGAGGAGACGGACGCCCGTTTGGGCAAGCTCCGGGACAAGATCCGCGGCGACAAGAAGTACGGCCGCTCCATCGGCTTCCGCTACCACGACGGCAAGCCGGGCATCGTCGAGGGCCTCCTCTCGCGCGGTGACCGCCGCATCGGTGACGTCATCCGCGCGGTGTACGAGTCGGGCGGCCGGTTCGACGGCTGGCGCGAGCACTTCAGTTACGACCGCTGGATGGAGGCCGCGCAGAAGACGCTGCCCGCGTACGGCGTGGACGTGGCCTGGTACACGACCCGCGAGCGCACCTACGAGGAGGTCCTGCCCTGGGACCACCTCGACTCCGGTCTCGACAAGGACTGGCTCTGGGAGGACTGGCAGGACGCCCTCGACGAGACCGAGGTCGAGGACTGCCGCTGGACCCCGTGCTTCGACTGCGGCGTGTGCCCGCAGATGGACACGCAGATCCAGATCGGTCCGACGGGGAAGAAGCTGCTTCCGCTGTCGGTCGTGAAGTGACCTCGGGCTGACGCCCGTCCGGACGTGGCCCCCACCGGGAACGGTGGGGGGCACGTCCGTATCCGTCTCCGGCCACCCCGTTCCCCGGGTGCCGTGCGGGGAGGACCGGGTATCGGCCGGCCCGAGGGGACCACGCGCAACGGTGGGGCGCTTTTTGGTGTCCTAAGCAGCATGGATATCGAAAAGCCGCAGCCCACGCAGGGTGGACACGGCTGTCTGGTGGGGGTCGTACGGATTCCCGTGAAGATCGTGGCGGTGCTGGTCGTGCTGCCCGTACGGGTGGTCTGGGACCTGCTCGTCGCAGGCGCGCGGGCCGCGCACCGGCACGTGCTCGGGCCGCTGTACGAACACGTCCTCGGACCGGTGCTCCGCGGCCTCGGGTGGGTGGCCGTCACCCTGCTGAAGCTGGTGTTCGTGTGGCCGTGGACCGGGCTCTGGCGGTATGTGCTCGTGCCGGTCGGTCGGGGCATCGGGTGGCTGGCCTCGGGCCTGTACGCCCACGTCCTCGCCCCGGCCGGACGGGCGCTGCACCGGTACCTGCTCGACCCGCTGGCGCGCGGCGCCATGTTCGTCCTGCGCCCCCTCGGGTGGGCGCTGGCCATGGCCCTCTTCGTCTGGCCGTGGGTGGGGCTGTGGCGGTACGTACTGCGGCCGGTCGGCCTGGGACTCGCCTGGCTCGCCACTGTGACCTGGCGTCATGTGCTCGTGCCGGTCGGTCGGGGCTTCGCGTGGGCGGCCGCGGCCGTCTACCGGTACCTGCTGCGGCCCGTCGGGCTCGGCATCGCCTGGCTCGCCGGCGGCCTGTACCGGTTCGTGCTCACCCCCGTGGGCAAGGTCATCGCCTGGGCCTGGCAGGTGGCCGGGCGGATCACCGGCGCCCTGTGGCGGGGGTTCAAGTGGGTCGGCTGGATCCTCGTCGGGTGGCCCGCCTCCCGGGTGTACCGGCATGTGCTGGCGCCCGCCGGGCGGCTCGCGCGGGAGGTGTGGCGGACGGTCCGCAGCACGGTGCGCGAGGTCCGGGCCGACGTGCGGCGGGCGCTGTTCGGTACTCCTCCCGTGGAACCGGCGAGGTCACGGGCGCGTACTCTGGGTAGTACGACAGCCGCCGACGCGGCACCCGCTGCCGAGATCTCCCTGTCCGAACGGCGGGGGTGAGCCGGAGCGGGTCGACAGACCTCAGGGCGACGCGCCGGCCGCGGAGCCCCGTACAAGGAGAAGAACCACTGGGCAAGCGACAGCCCGAAGGCCCGCCTCCCGCACCGGTGGTGCAGCGCATCCGACTGCGCTACACCAAGCGCG
This sequence comes from Streptomyces sp. NPDC003038, assembly GCF_040611115.1. NCBI lineage: Bacteria > Bacillati > Actinomycetota > Actinomycetes > Kitasatosporales > Streptomycetaceae > Streptomyces > Streptomyces sp. NPDC003038. The sequence goes on along the minus strand of NZ_JBEXNN010000001.1, from coordinate 428,009 downwards.
GCCGCCTCCGGTTCACCAGCCACCGTGACTTCCAGCGCGCCTTCGAGCGGGCTCTGCGCCGCGCCGAGGTGCCGATGGCGTACTCGGCCGGCTTCACCCCCCACCCCCGCGTCTCGTACGCCAACGCCGCCCCCACCGGGACCGGCAGCGAGGCCGAGTACCTGGAGATCGGGCTCGCCGAGTCCCGTGACCCCGAGAAGCTCCGTGAGCTGCTCGACGAGTCCATGCCGACCGGACTCGACATCATCGAGGCCGTCGAGGCCCGGACCTCGGGCCTCGCCGAGCGCCTGACCGCCTCCGTGTGGGAGCTGCGCCTCGACGGCGTGGAGCCCGCCGAGGCCGAGCGGGCCGTGGCGGCCTTCCTCGCCGCCGAGGCCGTGGAGGTCCAGCGCCGCACCAAGAACGGCATGCGGACCTTCGACACGCGCGGGGCCGTCGTCAGTCTTCAGGCGCTTCCCGCCCCGGCTGATAGGCCGCTGGACAATGCCTGTGCGATACTGCGGCTGGTTGTTCGGCATCTGACACCTGCCGTGCGACCCGACGACGTCCTGTCCGGTCTCCGAGCTGTGGCCGACCTGGCGCCGCCGGTCCCCACAGCGGTGACCAGGCTGGCGCAGGGGCTCTTCGACGAGGAGTCCGGCACGGTGACCGACCCGCTCGCGCCCGACCGCGAAGCTGACACGGCCGCCCCACCCACGGGCGCCGTGGCCGCCGACGCGAAGGCGCCGGAAGGTCCCGCCGCGTAGGGATCGTCGTCGTCGCGCAGCCCTGGCACTCGGGAGCCACCTGGGTCGGGCAGCGCATCTACCTGAAGACTTCCGCCAGGCCGTACGGACAACACGTACGGAACCGGCGGCCATGGACTACAGCTCCCGTGTGGCGAACGCGCCCCGGAGGCCGGCTCCGCGCTCATTACGCGGACCCGAGCCGGACCGGAAGTCAGCCGCGGCGCCCGGGAGCGTGACGGGAGAACCGCCCGCAATGCCCAGTACTGAAAACGAGAACACCAACAACAACACCACCGCCGGTAACGCCGACAGCGGCAGCCCGAGCGACAGCCTGCCCCCGCGCAGGCGTCGCCGCGCCGCTTCCCGGCCCGCGGGGCCGCCCGGCGCCCCCGGCGCCGAGAGCGCCGAGAGCACCCCGGTGGCGCAGGCCGCCCCGGCCGCCCCCGCGGAGGAGGCCGCTCCGGCCGCCGCTCCCGCCCGTGCCCGCCGCCGTGCGACCCGCGCCGTGGCAGCTCCCGTCGCCGACACCGCCGCCGAGGGCATGGTGATCGAGACCCCGGCCGCCCCCGCACCGGAGGCCGCTCCGGCCGCCGTCGCCGAGGCGCCCGCCGCTCCGGCTCCGCGTGCCCGTCGTCGTGCGACCCGCGCTGTGACGGCTCCTGAGGCTCTGGCTGCCGAGGCCGCTGTGGCTCCGGTCGC